>DATIFQ010000145.1:0-52443 GCA_035455185.1 Bryobacteraceae bacterium
CTGCGATCGCGAAAGTGCGAGATTGCGACGCGGACGGGACTTCCCCACGGATCCTTGAGGCGGTCCAGCCTTAAGCCATCTTCTGACAGCAGACGCCCGAATTCGGCGACCGTAGCTGGATAGTCGGTCTGGCGGTCGAGCTCCAGAAACGTCCCGATCCCGGAGGGCGCGACCGATTGACTGTCCAGCAGGGCCTCGGCTACGAGCTGCAGGTCCGCATCGATGCGTGCCGGATCGAGGTTCAGCAGGTCAGTGATCCCGAACCCGCCGATCTTCGACTCGCGAGATTCGTAACCCGAATCGAACCAGCCGTGGCGACGGTTTGCAGTGTCGCCAGCAACGCGTTCGAACACGCTCTCATCTACGACGGCAACGCCGAGGGCACTCCGAGCCGGAGATCCGGAGGATGAGGCCGTCCGCACCGTCAATGTGGCTTCATCGCCCGGCCGATATGAACCCGCGCCTGGCGCTGCTATGATCTGCAGGTCCTCCGCGCCGGGGTAAAGAATTGTGCGACCGGTCTGATAGTCGTCGCCCAGCGGCGAAAGGATTTCGATCGTCACTTCGCGGCCGAAACGCGCGTCATACGGAATCACCGCCTCGGCGGAGCCTTTCTTTAGGTGCAAAGGCTTGGAGAACAGCACGTCGCCCCGTCTGTTCCAAGCCAGCAGGGTAGCGTGCAGATCATGTCGTGGTGAGGTGATGCGGCAACGGACGGGCTGGCCGGCAACGTACAAGACCCGATCGGTTTCGAGCCGGACCTCCAGACCACCCGGCCATACTTGCTCCGTTTGTGTGGCTTGGCCCTCGGAAGCCCGGGCTCGCACGGTGATCTCGCCTGAGGTATTTGGAGGGATACTGAGCCTCGCCAGGCCGAACCGGTTGGTCTTGCCTGATCCGAGCACCTGACCATCAACGAGAGCCTCAACGTCGGAAGCTGCCGGCTTGCCATCCGGGGTGTACGTCATTACGTACAATGGCCGCCACAAGGCCGCACGGTCGCGACTGAGCACGTAAATATGGATGGGAGCGCGCGAGATCCGCACGTCGAACGGCCGCTTCTCGGTGCGGTTCGTTCCGGCGTCAGTCACGTAGGCTACATAGTGGAGATCTGCGAAGCGGGCGTCTCCAAGGTCTTCACGCGCAGCCGCAAGATCCAGCGTGGCGTGGAAAGTGCCACCTAGTCCAAGAGATCCTTCGTGTAGTGCGGTGTCGTTTTCTGCCGCGCAGATGCGCACGCTCCCGGCGCTGAGGGACTTTCCAAACAGGTAGTCCGCACGCACCTCTGCGATCGCATTTTGGCCCGAGAGGTAGTAACTTCTGTCCAGCCGAACTGTAACACGGAAGGATGGCAGTTCGTAACGGCGGATCTCGACGTAGCGCTGGTATGTTATTCCGGCGTCCTTGTCCTCAAGTTCGATCTCGTACTTGCCGTTAGCAGCATTGGCCGGAACCTCCCAATCCGTGTGGGCGATTCCGTATTGCGAAGTCTTCAGGTCGGCCGAGTGAACAGTTGTGGAGCGCTCGTCGCTGATCTCGATTCCATACTCCGCTCCCGAGCGCGCCTTGCCGTCTGACCCCAGGGCGAGTATACGAACGTGCACAGTCTGCCCAGGTTGATAGAGAGGTTTGTCCGTGCAAATCCGGACGTCGTTCGGCATTACCCCCGGATGCCACGCCTCGGTTTCCTGTACAAGATCGCCGAGCCGGCCGTGGAACGTGATGTTGTCTGGGTATTCCCAATCATCCGTGGCCAGCATCAGCCGCACCACCGCCGTTCCGTCCGCACCCGTCCTGGCTACAGGCTTATCATCGAGGGTGATCTGAACGTCTGCGACTGGCGCCAGCGTGATTGGATGTGAGGCGAACACGTGGAATTCGTATGGCTGGCCGAGCCTAGCGACACCGATGCCCGCGGCGGTTAGTCGGAACCCATGTTCGGCGATGATAGGAAAACTGATCATGCCCCGGATGGGGCTGAATGCGGTGAGATTCCTTGTATCGGCAGAAACGGAATAGTGCAGCCTGAAGAAAAGGGGGTCGTCCGTCGGATTGACCGGTAAAGCCGCCTCGGCAATGGACGAACCCGGTTTCGCCGTGAACGCGAACTGTGTGCGACCGCGGCGTGTATTTTCCGGGTCGAGCCATTCCAATTCGACTCGGGTGTCGACGGGTTTTTCGAACTGGTTGTGAATCGCGAGAAATACCCAGGTGGAATTGTTAACAAGCTTGGCGCGCGTGGCATTCTCGTCCACGGTGATCTCTGCGGAAGCAGACGCGCAGAACACGAGCGCCAACGTAGCAGTAAGCCGCATGGGCGTAGACTCCCAGAATAACTGAATTGTCCCGGCTCCATGCTCAAGTTTAAGGCAAATCTGTCCGAAAAGCCGGGGCCGCATTGGGAACGAACGTGGTCTCGCTGGCGTATATCTCATGTGGCAACGCGTCGGTGGGTATTCCTGACAGGAACGATAGCGGGAGCGGCGCTCCTCGTATTGACCGCCGCCTCTGCCGTGTTCTGTGAAGGCACCCTCCGCGTCCAGAAAACGGCGTCCGGGAGTGGTGTGCCTCCGAAGGACCGCTATCCAGATGCCCTGTGGCGAACGGTGCATATCCGGGCGAAGGACGGCGTAGCACTGGATGGCTGGTTCATCAGACCGAACAAGAGTACAAGCTCTCGGTGCGTCGTCGTACTACACGGCATCGCAGATTCGAAATCGGGTGCGGCGGGGTTCGCGCCGATGTTTTTGGCCGAAGGCTATTCGGTCCTGTTGCCTGACAGCCGGGCGCACGGGAACAGCGGTGGGGAGTTCGTGACGTATGGCCTGTTCGAGAAGAGCGACGTTCTCGAGTGGACCCGTTGGCTGCGGAAGGAAGGTTGCAGTGAGATTTGTGGGCTGGGGGAGTCGCTCGGCGCATCCGTTCTGATCCAGGCCTCGGCGGAGGAGCCAGTCTTTCGAGCGATTGTTGCGGAATGTCCGTACGCTGATCTGAAAGCCATAGCCGTCTACCGCGTCCAGAAAGTAATCCGAGGGCCGCAATGGATCTCCAGCGCCGCCGCCGGTCTCATTGTTCACAGCGGGATGCTGTACGCCAAGCTCAGGTACGGCTTAGATTTCAGCCAGGTGGCGCCCACCATGGCGATTGCTCGATCGAAGACGCCCATTCTCCTTATACATGGCGTGCAGGACGGGCGGACACCGTGTTGGCATTCCCAGCGGTTAGCCCAGGCGAACCCACGCGCTATCCTGTGGCTGGTGCCGAACGCCGATCATGTCGGTGCCAGTTCCGCTGATCCCGACGGTTTCCGATCGCGAGTCCTGGACTGGTTTGCGCGCAGTTGACAGAGGGCCGAGCGAAGAACCTGCACCTCACAAGCGCTTGGTGGATTTCTTCGATATAAGGTCCTATGACGAATCGCCGCTCAATGGGTTCGCCCTGGATACATCTGACCCCTTTGCCAATTCGGGCCGTGGCTTCGGTGGTAGACTGCTTGGGTCATGACGACTCTGACGCTCTTGGGGATTGGTCTTGTGGCCGGGGTATTTGCCGGCATGTTCGGTATCGGGGGAGGCCTCGTCATCGTCCCGGCGCTGATCTTTCTGTTGAAGATCAAGGAATTGGAAGCGATCGGCACCAGCCTGGCAGCGCTCATACCGCCCGTGGGGTTGCTCGGCGCCGCCGAGTATTACCGGAACGGTTTCATCAACCTGCGGTTTGCCCTTCTGGTCGCAGCCGGCCTTTTCCTCGGTGCCTATTTTGGAGCCAAGATCATGATTTCGCTTCCGCCCAACATGATCCGCAGGGTCTACGGAACATTCCTCATGCTGATCGCGATACGCATGCTTGTTATGGGTAAGTAGCGTTACGTCAAGAGCTTACGTGCGACGCCGTTTTTCGGCGGCAAGCTCTCGTGGTGGAAGACCGATGCGTCGCTGAGTCGAGCATCCAAATCGCCCTCCTCCTCGACCGGCATCTCGTGTTCCACCCAGCGTGACAGGGGGATGTTGCGAAAGTAGATGCGCTCCTGCAATACGAGGCTCCGCCGCCGCTCCTGCGCCGATTTCGCCTCTCTCACGTAATGGCGCTCTTCCACCCTGACGTCGGAGAGGAACTCGTCAAGGGCCTTGCGCCGCGCCTCCGCTTCAGCGGCTTTGACCCGTTCCTCCATGACCTTGTGCTGGAACGCGAGGGTCGCCCGTGCCTCAACCAGCGCCTCCCGCCTCTTCGACAGGTAGACCTCCATCCGTGCCTGGGCGATGATGAACGAGATCACTCCGGAGCCCAGAGCTACCACAAACGGCAAAGTAATCCAGAGAACTTCGTGCATACACCCGCCTGCCAAGAAGATCGGTGGGGAAGTGTGCTCTTACGAGGGTCTAGGGAAGGATTCCAGGGGCGGTAAGGCGAACGCCTCAGGGCAGGAAAGTGGCCCTCTCAGAACGCACTCTGCGAGCCGTCGATCTTCTGGCTGCTCAACAGGCAACTCAACAAAGAGAAGCAGTAGCGCGTGTCCCGGAACGTCACCAGCGACGCCATCGCAGCGCCTAACGCGGACAACGTCGCCAGGAGCCGGGTCTTCATCCCGGCCCCGAGCCCGAAGTGTTTGCCCGCGTACGTCACGATACCCAGCACACGGTCCGCGGCGAACTGCGCGCGAATCGCCGGATATGTCGCTGCGGCGGGGGCGGCTTGCAAGACCGCCGAAACTGTCCGCAAAAGGAGCACGCGTTTCGAAGCGCGCCGGATCTGGCAGCACACTTCGAGGTCCCAGCAGGAGTTGCCGTACCGTTCATCGATGTACCGCATCCCCTTCAGGAAGTTCGCACGGGCCATGAGCACAGCCAAATTCAGGAACTCGACTGGCAAGGCGTCCACATCGCACGCCGGTGTAGTCCAGTCCGCAAAGTCCCCGGCGCGCCACGCGCGGTACGCCTCGTCCGGAAGCGGAACCCGGCGGTGCCGCGTCAGTACGTCCCCCTCGGGTGAGAGCAGCAAGGGAGCGACAGCAGCAGCTTCGGCCGTCGCCTCGAGCTGGGCTACCAGCACGGCCACCGTGTCCGGTTGAACCTCGACTTCCGGTGGCAGGAACAGGTAGTAGTCCCCCTTCGCCGTCCTCATGCCGATGTTCAGCGCCTTCACAATCCCGAAATTGCGCGGAAGACGCAGCATGGTGATCTTTGGAAACTCGGCATCCAGAAGAGGAGACTCGTCATGGGAACCACAGTCCACCACTACGACCTCCATGTTTTCCCTGCCGGTGGACCGCTCCAACGCCCCGAGACAGCGCCGGAGAGCGGCAGCGTTGTTCCAAGACGCTACGACAGCGGAGACTTTCGGCGGAGGCTGAATTTCTTCCATGGGAACAAAAATGATACCGCAGCGAGCTGGAAGCTGGTCTATTTCGACAGGGTATCGCCGCGCAGCGGGCCGTATTCCTGGAGAGTCCGGTGACGGATTACTTCATTACGGCGAGGATGCTGTCTCCTGGAGCGAGGACCACCTTGACGGGCTTCTGGCGCAGCGTAAACGAGAAGGACGTCGGCTCGGTGTCAGTCTGAAGCCAGTGTGTCTCAACCTTGCCCTTGCCGAGATGGATCTCCAGTGGCACATCGATGCCGAAATCAGCCGCGACGTCGGATTGAGTCAACGTGCCGGCCACCCGCCATGCGGGCGCTTTCCCGCGCACCGTGTGCCGGAACTGCAGCGTCGGAATGCCTGTCGCGTAGACCCAGTTGTCGAAGAAGCTTTCCAGTTGCCGGTCGGCCGGTTTCGGGGGCATAAACTCGGCCGCGAGCGCGCGAAACTGCTCCGTGGTCACAGTACGGAATTCGTACCTCCGCCGCAGTTCTCCGAGCATGCCAAGAAATTTCTCATCGCCCATCCGCCGCCGGAGCATGTGCATGATCCAGGAGCCTTTTTCGTACGTGATCGCTCGCCATGCCCACGGCACGTCGGGAGTATCCAGGCGGACGCCCCAGATGATCGGCCCGACCGACTCGGTGGTCCTTCCGGACGGCGACTTCACCAGCAGACGCCGCCGGTACTCCGTGAGCACCGATTCGAGCGCGTCCGGTCCCTTCCGTCGTTCCAGGTACAGCAAAGCCGAGTAGTTCGCCAGCGCTTCCATCAGCCAGTCATCCTGATAGCTTCCCGACGTCACGATGTTGCCCCACCACTGGTGGGCGGTTTCATGAGCGTGCAGTATTTCCGAGAAGAACAGTTGCTGGTACCCTCCCGAAGCGGCGGCCGGACGCTGCTTCGGGTCGAGGTACGAAATGGTGGAGAGATAGACAAGCCCGGGAAAGCCCTGGCCGAAAGCGCCGGGGATCGGCGAGACCGTCAGGTTGCGGATCGGCGGTGGACCGAAGTGTTCAGCCATGAACTCGAACGCGTCGGCGATCTCCGAGGCGAGTCCTTCGAGGCGAAGGGTAGGATCCACCGGGAGCGGTTCGATGTCGAGGGTGACCAGATCCTCGGGCCCGGGCCTCCGCCAGGATGGAGTGTGTTGCGGCGCCACCACCTGCCGGGGCCGCGGTTGAAGCGCCGGCTCCAGCTTTCGGTTGGCAAACACCTCCACGGAATATGGCTTGCGGTTCAGGCTGACTTTTCGATACTCGCCGAGGTTGAATCCGAGGAAGCGGACGGGCGAAGACGTCCGGCGGCGTGTGATACGCCACTCTCCCTCGGTCCTTTGCTCAACGACCTCGCCCCCCGACACCAGGTCCAGCGTGGTGGGATATCGGAACACGGCGTCGCAGTGGGCGAACTGCGTCGGCCGGTTGGGATACCAGTTCCCGCGCGAGCCAACATAGTAGACGCCGTTGCCGGCCTGTGCAACCACTTCACCTTCGTGATGGAACTCAATCTCGTACTGGCGGCCGGGCTCGAGCTCGCCCGGAGGAATCAGCAGAAAGAGACCGTCGCGGCGCCCGTGGATCAGGTTTTCCCTTAGTGATTCCCGTTGGAAGACTTCGGCCGGCACGCCATCGATCAGGGCCTGTGTAATCCGCATCCGGGCCGAAAGATCGAAGGCCAGCGAGCGGTAGCCCTTCTCTGTCGGGGTGACCTTGACCTTGGTCACTACCTTGAGCGAGAGATCCGGTTGGAGTGTCGCATCGAGCCGGAAGTCGCTCACAACGATGTCAGGTGGAGGAAACTGGCGCAGGCCTTTGCGAAACGGTCGTGACTCGAAACTGGTCCATGTGTCGAAGTGCGCACGCTCGTTCCGGAACGCGACCTTGCCGACGGTGATCTGTTCGCGGGCCAGGGGATCGTAAACGACATCGAAGTTCCCGAGGCGGCCGCCGCTGAGGGCTGCATAGAAGAAGCCGTTGGATGGAGGCCGAGAAGAGAGCAGATCCCTGACCATCCGGATCTCGAAGCTGGAAGAGAGGTTCCGCGCCACCACCCCCCACTCCTGTTCCATGAGTACGCCTCGCTCCGGGCTCTTGCGGGGTTCGCGCTCCTGGATCAGTTTCAGCAGCGCGTCGCAAGTGTCGTCGGTGAACACCATCACCGCCACTTTGAAGTGCTCGTTGAGGTTTGGGGCGTCCGTGAGCGACGCAAGCGCGAGCCGTTCGCTCCGTGTCGGTGGAAAGAGCAGTATCTCCGCGTCGCCGGCTTCGACGTCGGCGGTGAACACCGCGGAAACGCGACGCCCTCCGACCGGCTTTCCGAAGATCAGGTGCCCGTCCGTGAGATAGAGGCGGAGGTCGTCCTTGGTGAAGTTCACATCACGGACGCGATAGCATTCGTCCCGGTCCAATCCCGCTTCGCGAATCTGGTTTGCCAACTCGGCCGCGGCACCCGCCCAGGCAGGCAGGCTGAATGGCAGTAGCGCCAGCAGTGGGAGAAGACGTTTCATCCACTCCCAGTCTACTGTCTTACGAGGCTGGTTACTCACGTCCAGAACCGGTACCACTTGCGGGCGGAGGGGCTGGCAGCGTCGGGCTGCTCGATGTGGTCTCCCGCCAGCACGGCGCCGGGGTTCCGCACACAGAGCAACTCTGCCGTATCCACACCGTAATGGCTCTCGAGGTAGCGATAGGCCTCGTCAAGCCGGGGTGGACGATGCCGGCTGTCGTGAGCGTCACTGGCGACGATGTGAACCAGCCCGCGGCACATCAGTTCTCCGGCGAACCGCCTGGCGCTCTTTCCAAAGAGGCCGAAGAACGATTGCGCAGTGACCTGAATCGCGCAACCCACTTGAACCCAGCGCTCGAGCCGCTCGATCCGTTGTTGTAGCAGGCGGTTGCGTTCGGGGTGAGTGATTATGGGAACGAGGCCGGCGTCGAGTAAGCGGTTGAACACCTCTTCGGTGGACCGGGCGATCAGAAGGTCGGAAAACTCGACGAGGATGTGCTTCTTTTGGGCGATGGCGAATTTTGCGGGATTCTCGATTGCTTCCTGGATGTTCTCGAAGTGCAAGTGAAAGTCGCATCCCCGGTGAATCCGCACGACCCCATCTGATGCGGCAGCCAGTTCCGCGATCTTCCGATCCACGAGATCGGGGTCGAACTGGAACTCGAGGTTGGAGTGTGGCGTCGCGACGATGTCCGTGGTGCCCGCCTCGGCGGCGACACGAAGCATGGCGAGGCTCTCTTCCATGTCCCTGGCCCCGTCATCGAGCCCTGGGAGGATGTGGCTGTGGATATCGATCATGGAAGGCTGGGACGCGGGGTGCTACCGGCCGGGCGGTTGCCCGGCCGCGCCTCAGATGAACATCTCTTCGTCGTGCGTAGCCTGTTCGACGGTGAGGCGGCGGCCCCGGAGCAGCGCGCCGACGAACGCTCGGATGCCCACCGCAACGCCGTTGACTTCCTTGATGGGTTTGAGCACTCCGTTGTGCACGAGCGCCGCTGTTTCATGCAGGCGGCTAATGGTGTCGTCCAGCACCAACTCGACACGGTCCATCTGAATCTTGGCGCGTGTGGTCGCTTCCGCGAGGACGTCATCGATGCGCACAAGCTGAGTGCGGGCCAGATCCAGTACCTCTCCGGCCTTTGTCGTCACATCCGTGAGCTGTTTGCGGCTCTGCTCCAGCGTCCGCTGCGTCGTCTGGGCCAGGGACTCCACCTGCCCGCCCACTTCACGAATCTGTTCGCTGGCCGTGCGAGCGGTCCGGTAAATAGCGAAAAGCACAAGAGTCTGAACCACGACGGCGAGCGCCGACACGCCAACCGCCGCCGTCATCAAATAGAACACAGCATCCTGATTCATGAATAGAAGTCGGATATCCTTCTTCGGGCGCTAACCCTTCGCCGGCGAAGTTCCCTCGGAGCCGGGCTCCGGGGCCGTGACAGCCTCGCGGTACGCCTGTTTGCCGGCCTGGACGGCGGCGGCCAACTGCTCGCGCTGCCGGCCGATGGCCGTCTTGCCTTTGTCGATCAACTCTCCGGCGGAATCGTAGAGATCCTCGCCCCGCTTGCGCAGGTAGTCTTTTCCCTCACCGGCTCTGTTCCGGATCAGTTCGCGGGTTTCCAGTCCCGACTTTGGGGCGAACAGAACGCCGACCGCCACACCGATGCCGAGCCCTAGAAAGAAGTAAGAAAGTCTCCTATCGTCACCCATGTCACCCTCCAGTCGCGGTGCTGGCTAAGTTGCCTCGCTTCCATTCGCATACTAGCACATTCCATCTTCGGCGGAGCCGGAATGCCGTGCTAGAATCGAGTGGGCTTCCGGGCGTATTTCTCTCAATCGCGCTGGAAGAACCGTGCGGATGGCGGCACGCAAACCGAAAAAATTGGACAGCGAGGGCCTCTGGAGCTATGCCCTTCGCTCGCTGGCCGGGCGGGCACATTCCGTCTCCGAGCTTCGGGAGAAGCTCCGAAGAAGGGCTGAGAAGCCCGAGGACACGGCCGCAATCCTTGCCCGGCTGCGCGAACGCGGATACCTCGACGACAGGCACTTCGCGGAAGGTTTCGCCTTCTCGCGGCTTGGCAACCAGGGATTCGGCAAGCACCGCGTGCTGCGCGATCTGCGCCAGCGAAGAGTAGCGCCGGCGGTCGCCGAACGTGCGGTCCGCGAGGCCTACCAAGACACTGACGAGGTGGAATTGATCGAGAGTTTCCTCGCGCGAAAGTACCGGAGAGTGCCGCTCGCCGAGTTTCTCAGCGAGCCGAAGAACCTCGCTTCAGCCTACCGCAGGCTTCGCGTGGCAGGCTTCAGCTCGAGTCCGGTGATCCGGGTATTGAAGCGGTACGCGGCCGAGGCGGAATCGCTGGAGACCTTGGACACCGAAGACGACCCCGGAGAACGGCGGGACGCGGAGTAGTTTCGGCGAGCTATTCCACGAGCGCCACCGGGTTCCTGAGCTCTCCGATTTCCGGTACGCGGATGCTGACCACGTCGTCCGGTTGGAGGGCCGCGGACTCCGGAACGATGATGCCGGTACCGGTGAGGAGCACTGATCCGGCCGGCACCGGGTTGGCCCGGAGCAGATATTCAACGAGCGTTTCGAAGCGGCGGTGCAGCCGCGAGGTGGAGACGCTGCCCGAGAAGATTGTGGAATCGCCGCGGGTGATCGTGCAGGTCATCTCCAGTTGATACGGCTCCACCAATTCGTCGACGGTCACAATCACCGGTCCCAAGGCGCAGGAGGAGGTATACATCTTCGACTGGGGCAGATATAAAGGATTCTCTCGCTCGATGTCCCAGGCTGAAACGTCGTTAGCAAGAGTGTAGCCGAGAATCCTTCCTCTCCTTCCGAGCACGAGAGCCAGTTCTGGTTCCGGTGCGGTGAACTTCGAGTCAGCCCGGATACCAATGGGCTTGCACGGCCCCACGCAGACTCTTGCCGTGCCTTTGAAGAAGATCTCCGGCCTCGATTCCCGGTAGACATGCGCGTAAATCCCTTCTTGGGCTCCCTGCTCGCCGTCGCGGAAACTGGCGCTCACTTCGTAGGTGCAGCCGCAGGCCCACACTTCAAGCGGGAGAAGCGGAATCACCGCCGTGCCCTGCTCGGCGTGCCGGCTGGCCGACTGCCCGGCCAGTTCGCTGAGACTGACAGACTCAGTCTCGGCCTTTTGGATCAATTCGAGAAGAGTGTACCCGGGAATGGGTCGCACCATCTCTCGCTCGAATACAGCCGCGGTTATGGTGCTTTGATGCCTGATTTGTCCAAGATGCATGGAATGTTCAGTATTTCAGGTAAACAGTCTTAAAGTCGGTATAAAACTCCAGCGCGGTCGGGCCCTGTTCTTTCGGGCCGAAGCTGGAGTCTTTCGTCCCGCCAAAGGGCAACTGGTATTCTACACCGGCGCTAGGCAGGTTGACGGTGAGCAATCCCGCTTCGCTGTGGTATACGTAATCGAACACCCGTGAAACGTTGGTGGTTTGCAGCGACGCGGAGAGCCCAAACGGAATGTTGTTGGCGATCCGGAGGGCATCCTCGAAATCCCTGGCGCGCATGACGGCCAGCACCGGTCCAAAGACCTCCTCCCTCGCGATGGTCATGTCCGTGGTGACATCGGCGAAGATCGTGGGCGCCACGAAGTAGCCCTTGTCATAACCGTCGCCCGTCAGACGCTCGCCCCCGATTCTGGGCGGTCCGGCCTCTTTGCGGCCGATCTCGATATAACGGAGGTCGGTGTCGAGTTGAGCCTGGTCGATCGCCGGTCCAATGTCCACGCCCGGTTCGAGCCCGTTGCCAACGCGCAGTTTCCGAGTGCGCTCCACGAGCGCCTCGACAAACCTGTTGTAGATTGACTCTTCGACGATGGCGCGGCTGGTAGCAGTGCACTTCTGCCCGGTCGAGAAGAAGGCGCCATTCACGACGTTCTCAACTGCGAGCGCGAAATCCGCGTCGGCGAGCACGATCGTCGGGTTTTTCCCGCCCATTTCCAGTTGAATCTTGAGCCGGCGTTTGGACGCTTCGCCGTGGAGCCAGTGACCAACTTCGCAAGAGCCGGTGAAAGACACCGCCTTGACCGGTTTCGCATTGATGAGCGTCTTCCCGAGTTCGCCGCCCGGGCCGGCGACGAAGTTCACAACACCCTTCGGAACGCCGGCCTCGTGGCACGCCTCGACGATACGCCACGCGCTCAGCGGCGCGGCCGACGCCGGCTTGATCACAGCGGTATTGCCGCAGATGAGCGCAGGCGCGAGCTTCCACGCTGGAATTGCACTCGGAAAGTTCCACGGTGTGATGAGTCCGGCCACGCCGACCGGCTTCCGCACCGCGAACATGTGCACACGGTCTCGCTCGGAGGGCACGAGGTAGCCGGGCAGCCGCGATCCCTCCCCGGCGAAATACCGGAAAATGTTGATGGCGCGGCGGACCTCTCCTTTGGCTTCCGGAAGAGTCTTTCCCTCCTCCCGGGTCATCTCGGCGGCGAGCTGTTCGAACTTCCGGTCCAGGATTTCCGCGGTTTTGTAAAGGTAGTTCCCTCGAGCCGGCGCTGGGAGGCTCGACCACGGGCCGAGCGCAGCCTCGGCCGCTCCGGCGGCCGCCTCAACGTCAGTCGCCGAACCGCGAACGAACAGACCGACCACTTCGTCGACATTGGCTGGGTTGCGATTTTCGAAGGTGGTTCCTTCGACCCATTCCCCGTTGATGTAATTGCGGAAGGTTTCCATAGAAATCACTTATCGCTCGAGCCTCTGAAGCACCGCACACACAGAACCGCGACCGTAAGCGAGCGGTCCGGCGAACGTCCGGATGGTTCCCCAGGCTTCCAGCTCAGCACCCTAGAACGCCACTTTCGGAACCGTGCGCGCGGCGGGCTCGGTCTTAAAGTATGCGTCGTTGCGCGCGAAACCGAACAGCGAGGCGGCGATGTTGTTGGGGAACAGCTCAATGGTTGTGTTGTACCGCTGGACGGTTTCGTTGTACTTTCGCCGTTCGACCGCAATCCGGTTTTCGGTCCCGGCGAGTTCGTCCTGCAGGCGTAGGAAATTCTCGTTAGACTTCAGGTTCGGATAATTCTCCACTACCAGGAGCAGCCGGCCGAGGGCGCCGTCGAGGCGTGTGTTCGCGTCGATCTTCTCTTGCGGTGTGCGCGCGCCGAGCAGGGCAGCGCGGGCGCTCGTGACCGACTCCATCACTTCCCGCTCCTGCTTTGCGAACCCTTTCACGGTTTCCACGAGGTTCGGGATCAGGTCGGCGCGCCGCTGCAATGCGACGTCCACCTGGGCCCACGCCCCGTTGATCGACTCGCGCTGGGTTACCAACTCGTTCCGAATCCCGACCAGCTTGCCTCCGAAGATCAGGCCGGCGAGCAACAGCACGCCCAATACGATCGCCACAGCTTTCATATGCACCTCGTCATTTCTCGAGTTGATCCACGGCGTTTATTACCGTCTGAACTTGAACCAGATAGCTCTCGAAGAGCGGAGAAGGATCCACGTCACGCGGTTTCCGCTTACCCTCGCGCAAATCGAGGATTGCTTCAAAGGGTGACGGGTCGATTCCGAACCGTTCCCGGGTCTTCGCGATGACCTGCCGCTTCTCAAAGCCGGATTCCGCACCCGCCAGCAGCAAAGCGTGGCGAAAGAGAACGCAAAAAGTGGACAACGAGTCAGACAGCAGGCTCCGCAACAGCTCCTTGTCGCCAAGGACCCCGGCCGCCTTCTGGCGCAACCGCAGCAGTTTGGCGCGCAACTCGTGTTCGACCTCCGCCCTGTAGAACGACTTATCCACTTCGAGGTCTTTGACGATATCCTCGCCGGACAGAATGCGGTGACGCCCGCGGATGTCATGGAACTCGATCGGAAAGCAATCGGTCGACGTTCGCACTTCGTCAAGACTCATCAGGAGCGGCGACGGGTTCCCAAGTTCGCGCCACCAGCGGAAGATCGGAGCCGAGTCCGCCAGTTCGCGTGAGGTCACCAGCCGGAGTACGCAGAGAATATTGAGGTCCGAGAACCGGCCGTGATGGTCGCCTACCGCGGCAGAGCCATAGAGCACCACCGACACCAGGCGGTCGTCGTAGGCCTTCCGCAGTCGTTCCACCAACTGATTCAGAACGCGTTCCATCCGATCACCAGATTACCAACTGCTGGAGGCGCCGCCTCCGCCTGAATCTCCGCCGCCGAAGCCGCCGAATGTGTCGCCAGAGTCCCATCCGCCAAAACCGCCGCCACTGGAACGGCCGCCCATGGAGCGGCCCATTATGTTACCCGCGAGCATGGCCAACAGCAGATCGGCGCCCGAACCGCGCCCGCGGCGGCGTCCGCCACCCACACCATTCAGCAGCAGCAAGAGCATTACCACACCGCCGATGATCACCGGCCACGGGATTTCAGAGGCACTCGGACGCGTCCTGCGCGGGAGCGTGGTATCAAGTTTCACGCCTTTCGCCTCCGCGATCCGTGAGCCGGCAACCTGGACGGCTTCGGTCAGGGCCTCTCCGTAACGTCCTTCGCGCAAGGCCGGTCTCATCGCCCGCAGAATGCTGCCCGAGAAGCCGTCAGGGATTATGGGCTCCAGCCCGTAGCCGACTTCCATGCGCATCTTGCGGTCCTGGATCACCAGCAGCAGCAAGAGGCCCTCGTTCTTCCCTTTCTGGCCGATCCCCCAACGGCGGAACATGTCGTTGGCTACGTCTTCGATCGGCTCTCCGGCGAGCGTGGAGAGAGTAACCACCGCCACCTGCGCGCCGGTCTGCGTGTCCAGCCGGGAGCAATACCGTTCGAGATTCGCCCGTGAGCCGGGATCAATGACACGCGCGAAGTCACTGACGTACCCCTCGGGCTTGAGGGCCGCAAAATCGACAGGATAGGCTGCGGCAGCGCACACCATCAGGGCGCATGCAGCGAGGGAGAGCCGGCGCATTGGTTGAAGCCTACAGTGTACCCCGGCCCGCCGGGCAGTGGGTGCGCAGCGCGCTAACAGGCCAGTTCTTCCCGCCCGACTCGAAGTCCTTCGAGGTTCCCCAACACCGTCAGGGCAATGTGGCGAGGGTCGAAGATATCCTGTGCGAGCTGCTGCACTTCGGCCGCGGTAACCTTCTCGATGCTGTTCAGCATTTCGTCCATCGAGATGAACCGGCCGAAATAGAGCGCCTGGCGCGCGAGGTTCGCCATGCGGTTGGACGTCGATTCGAGGCCGAGCATCATCGAGCCCTTGAGATGATCCTTCGCACGGCGCAGTTCCTCCTCGCCGACCAGTTCCTGCTTGAGCTGCTTGAACTCCTCGATGATCAGGTGGATAACCTGCCGGCAGGTTTCAAGCGAGGTCCCGGCGTAAATGGAGAGACACCCCGTGTCCCGGTAGGCGCTCAGTTCGGAGAAGACGGCATAGGCCAGACCGCGTTTCTCCCGGATGTTTTGGAACAGGCGGGAGCTCATACCTCCCCCGAGCAAAGCGTTGAGAACATAAGAGACGTATCGCCCTTCGTGCGGCAGCGGGTAGCAGGGAACACCGAGACAGACGTGCACCTGTTCGAGCGACTTCTTGTTTCTCAGGCTGATGCGCGCGTGAGTCGAGGCGGGTGGTGTCGCCGGTACGCTGCCGTTCCCGGAGAGCGCACCGAATCGTTCGCCGACAAGTCCGGCCAGTTGGCTGTGCGTCAGGTTGCCTGCGGCGGTGATGGTGATGTTTGAGGGGACATACACACTGCGGTAATACGTCTCGATCATGTCCCTGCCAAAGCGTTTGACCGTCTCCCGCGTGCCCAGGATTGGTTTGCCCAGTGGGTGATCCTTCCAGAAGTTGCCCGAAAAGACCTCGTGGACGAGGTATTCGGGATTGTCGGCCTCCATTTTCAGTTCCTCGAGGACGACGCCCTTCTCTTTTTCGACGTCTTCATCCCGGAACACCGGGTTCAAGACGAGATCGCTGAGCACGTCGAATACCAGCGGCAGGTGTTCGTCGAGGACTTTGGCGTTGAAGCTGACCAGTTCCTTGGCGGTGAAAGCGTCAAGATTGCCCCCGACCGAATCGACGGAACGTGCGATTTCCTCCGCAGACCTGTTCGTCGTGCCTTTGAAGACCATGTGCTCGACGAAGTGCGAGATCCCGTTCTCCTCCGCCGACTCCTGCCGGGAACCGGTGCCCATCCAGATGCCAACCGCCACCGATCGCACGTGGGGTATGGTCTCCGAGATGAGCCGGATTCCGCTTGGGAGCTGGGAAACCTCGATATCACGCACCGATAGATTACTACTGGACATGAGTGCTGAGAGGATTGCGCCTGATTCATTTTCGCATTCCAGACCCCCCTTCCGCTACTCACCCGCCGCTCCACAGGGCTTGCGAGGACCGGGTGGTAGACTGTTGTATATGGCGCAAGTCCTTCTGGGGATGGAACTTCCGGAGATCCAGGCGCTGTTGGGGCCGGGCCACCCGGGATACCGCGCCAGGCAGATTTATGATGCCATCTACCGGCAAAGGGCCACCGGGCTTTCGGCCATTTCCAACCTGCCGCGCGCGCTGCGGCATATGCTTCAGACGGACTGGCGGATAGGTTTGCCGGCGCTCGAGACCCGCTTCGCTTCCACTGACGGTACGAAACGCTACCTTCTGAAGCTCGACGACCAGCGTACGGTCGAGGCGGTGCTCATGCCGGAGGGAGCTCGGAGCACGATCTGCATCTCGACCCAAGTCGGCTGTCCGGTCGACTGCAAATTCTGCATGACCGCGCTGATGGGGCTCGAGCGAAACCTGACTGCGGGCGAGATCGTCGGACAGGTCCTGTTCGTGGCCGGCAACACCGATCTTTGGGCTGGGCTGGACCGGCTGAACATCGTGATGATGGGGATGGGCGAGCCTCTGCTGAACCTTCCCAACGTCCTCAAAGCCACCCGTCTGCTCTGCGACCCGGACGGCATCGGCCTGTCCGTCCGCCGGATCACGCTCTCGACGTCCGGAATCATCCCCAAAATTGAGGAACTCGGCAGAGCCGATGTCCGACCGAAGCTGGCCATCTCACTCAACGCGTCGACGGAGGAACAACGCCGGGCACTGATGCCGATCACCCGGAAGTACCACCTGAAGGACCTGATGGATGCCTGCCGCGCCTACCCGTTGCGCCCTTGGGAGAGGCTGACCTTCGAGTACGTGCTTCTCAGAGGAGTCAACGACAGCGACGCGGACGCTAGGCGGGTGGTCGGACTGCTCGCCAACCTGAAGTCCAAGGTGAACCTGATCGCGCTGAACCCCGGACCGGGCATCCCGTTCGAAACGCCCGAACCAGAGCGCGTGGAGTCTTTCCAAACGATTGTAAAGCGGTCCGTGCCGTGCTTCGTCCGCAAGCCGCGCGGCCGCGACATCTTCGCGGCGTGCGGTCAACTGAAGAGAGTTGCGCTCGCAGAGATCGCGTGAAGACCTGGACGCAATCCTACTTCACCGGCATCGGGCGAGGCGTGGCGTCTCCCGGAATCAATCCCATCGTCCACTTGATCGCTTCCAGCCACATTTTCTGGACATCCGGGCGGTCCCAGACTTCCTCGCGGTGTCCGAGTCCGCAGTAGAAAACTCTGCCCTTACCGTAATTCCGGGCCCAAGTGACCGCGAAATCCTTGTCGGTGCGATGCACGCCTTTTGTCTTCAGGTCCACCTTGTCCGCATCCAGGCGCATGAGCACACGAACACGTTCCCGGGAGAAATCCTTTACCTGGTAAATCTCGTCGTGAATCGTGAAGGTGGGCGGGAACTGTTGCATGCCGGGGAAGTTGCGATCCTCGACGATGATCGGCGCCTGGAACTGGTTCCACGGGTGGAGATCGAAATAACCGCCGATCATTTCGCCGTACTCGGGCCATTTGTAGAAGGTATCGTTGGCGCTGTGCGCTCCGAGGAACCCCTTGCCGTCATCGCGGATAAACGACAGGAAGTCGGCCTTCTGCTGTTCGTTCATGGCAAGCTCTCCGGTCGTGTAGAAGAAGATCGCGTCGAAGAAATCGAGGTTCTTTGCGTTGCCGTCGAGTTTCTTTTTCGTGATGAGCTGCGTGTCGGTGCGAATATAGGTGTCGTAGAGACCGGACTCCTGACCGATCTTCCAGATGGTTCCGAGCGCGTGGCTGACGGAGTCGTGTTGAAAACCTTTCACCTCTCCAATTGCCAGCAGCTTCTTCCTTTTTGACTGCGCCGGCAAGGTCCCGGCGACCAGCAGGCTGCACAAAAGGATGAACATGAAACGGGCAAGCTTCATGGGCGTCTCCAATCCGCATCAATCATCGCACACGCCCGATGCGGAACGGGCGCCCGCGGACCGCGGTCACAATCCGTTGCGGCGTCTATCGCCGCACCATCCGCCGGAGCGTAAAGAGTTCGGAATCGCTGTTCGAGTTTTCAAGGCGCTTCCAAGCGTCTTTGACGTGGATGATCTTGCCGCTGACGTGGTTGGAACGGTCGGAGGCCAGAAAGAGAGCGAGTTGAATCTGCTGCTCGGGTGAGACGCCCCCGGTTTCGCGCACCTGGCGTGCGTCCTCGTAGTCCTTCGCCCCGGCATCTTCTCCGGCATGAAGGATCTCGTCCGTCATGTGGGTGTAGGTGCCACCCGGCGACATGCAGTTGATCTGTACGTTGAAGTTGAGCACTTCGCCGGCCACCGTTTCCACGAAACGCGCCAACGCCGTCTTGGATGCGGCGTAGGCGGAGAAGTTGGTGCGCGGTCGAGTGGTCCCTCCGCCGGTGAGGACGACGATCTTTCCGCGGCGGCGCTGGATCATCTCGGGCAACACCGCACGGCACGTGTGCATCACGCCGAAAAGGTTGATTTCGATCGCCTCCGCCCATTGCCGGGGGTCGGCGGTGTGAAACGGTCCGATCGGACCCTGCACCGCAGCCGCCGCGACCACCACCGCGACCGGTCCGAACTCCTCCCTGAGCCTCTCCACCGCGCCGCACACCTGATCGAAATCGCGCACATCGGCGGGCAGGCTGACAGCCGATCCACCAGCTTGTGCGATCTCAAGCCTCGCCAGGTCTAACTCGGGTTGGCTCCTTGCCAGGAGGCCGACTCGCGCACCGGCCGCCGCGAAACCGATGGCCAGCCGCTTGCCGATCCCGCGGCCCGCGCCGGAGATCAGTACCGTTCTTCCGTTCACCGACATCCCGGGTCCCCTCTTCCCAACCCACAAGGGTAGTACAAGGCGGGCCGGGTGACGAAAACACGGAATCGTTTGCGGAACGCCAGGAGTTACGACGCACACTCCTCTCCCTTGCACTTGTAGAGCAAGACGTCCGCTCTGGCGAAGAGCTCCTCGGCGACCTCGCCTGGAGCGTATTCCGCCGCGCCGGCCGAGACCCCCACATCAATCACCAGCTCGCGGCCCGCGCATTTGACCGAATACCGTCCACCGAGACGATCGGCGATCTGGCGCGTCCGCGCCTTCGCGTCGCCGCTCTCGGAGGAAAGGACCGCCAGAAACTCGTCGCCGCCCCAACGGCAGACCAGGTCTTCCGGCCGGAACTGCTCCAAAAGGCGGCGTGCGAACGCACGCAGCAACTGGTCGCCGGCGCTATGCCCGTATCGGTCATTCACCGACTTGAATCGGTCGAGATCGAAAAGCATGATCGAGAAGCGCCGCTCCGACCGGGCCATCTCGCCGATAATCCGTTCCGCCTCCCGGCGGTTGGCGAGACCAGTGAGCGGGTCCGTAGAAGCGAGTGTCTCCGCCGCTTCGAGCCTCCGCTGGAACATTTGCAGTTCCGCCCGCAACTGCCGTACTGTGGCCTGGCTCTCGGACCACATCACGTCAACCATCGCCCACAGATGCGACAGACCGCCCGGAACAGAAGTGGGTTCGGCAGCCGGCGCCGCCTCGCCGGCCACCGCCAGATCCGCGAAGATCCGCCGAAGTTCCTCCTGCTGTTGCCCGTAGAACGCGTCTACCTTCCGGCTGTACTCGAGAAACGCCCGCTCGAAGGCATTCCGCGACTCCGCGGATGACGCCGCTTCGCCGTCGCCGCCGTCACATCCTCGAATGGATTCGATCTGGCGAGCGTACGTGCTGACCAGCTCACGCCCGGCGTCCGAAGCACGGCGGGCGATCTCATCCAATGAGGAAACGTAGCGGCTCAGCGACTCGTGGAAGAGCCTCTCCTGCTGATTCGGATCGTTCGATGGATCGTTGCCGGAGGGCATGTGGGTCGACACCTGTCTCCGGAGGATGATCGGCGGATTGACTGACGAACCGAATCGGGCGAAAACCTTAGATGGTCGGGGCGATCATGCGCGCCAGCGAATGCCCGCGCCCAGCACCTTCTGCGCATAGTTCACACTTCGCTCGAGGTCCACCCGCTGTTGTTCTCGAAGCGCGGCCCGGAACTCGGGCGGTGGATCGCCGCTGTCGGCGATGATCATCGTGCCCATGAACGGGTGTCCATTCTTCGCCAGTGCTACAAAGCGCGCGAATTCGGCCGCCCTCGCCTTGGGGTAGGCTTTCCAGAAATCCGGCTCAAGGTACGGAAGGATGCGTGGCGGCCGGCCGGTGATGATCTCGAACTGCATCGCGACCTTCGGGCAAAGCTCGCGGAAGCGGGCGACGAATGCGCGGAAGTCGAGCGAGCCGTCGCCGAGCGCCACCCACTGCGCGGCGGCGCCGCGCGGGTGCTCATAGACGACTGCGTCGCGGATATGCGTCGTAAGCACGTAGGGGGCAAGTACCTCCAGCGTAACCATCGGATCTTCCACCGCCCATATCGGATTTCCAGTATCCAGGCATGCGCCGACATATTCCGGCCCCGCCTCTTCGATCAGCATCTTCAGTTCCCAGGCCTGCAAGTCGCCACTGTGGTTTTCGAGGGCGATCTTCACGCCGAGGTCGAGAGCCTGCTGGCGTACCGCGCGCAACACTTTCACCGTGGACTCGATGTGCCCCTCGATCGGGATGGAGCCCAGACGGTCGGCGCCGCTGCCGAGATAGCAGCGCATGACATGACCGCCGGCGGCGCGGGTCACGCGCAACCCCTGGAGCGTGTACTCGGCCGGGTC
Organism: Bryobacteraceae bacterium; assembly: GCA_035455185.1. Taxonomy (GTDB): domain Bacteria; phylum Acidobacteriota; class Terriglobia; order Bryobacterales; family Bryobacteraceae; genus JAEHDI01. Next base: position 20,883 of record DATIFQ010000145.1, read on the forward strand.
GCCGTTCTTCGCGCTCCAACTGGCGGAGGTCGGACAGATGCACCCGGTGCCGCCCTCGACGGCGATGCCGAGCCGTTCGGCGTGGCTCTTGACCCTGGCGAGATGGGCGGGGTCGAGGCTCTCGTAGTTGCCGACGCTCGAAATCTGGATTGTGTCGAGCTTGAGCTTCGCGGCGTAGTCCAGCAACTCGACGGCTTTCCATCCGAAGGAACGCAAGGAATACGTGTCGTAGCCAAGAGGGATTCCCGCCGCTGGCGCGGGCGCCTCCGACTTCCCGGCCGCGGCGCTCGCCGGGATCGCTGAGAGCGTCTGTAGAAAGGTTCTTCGCTGCATGGTTGGTTCCCCCTGTCCGGTTCGCGACAATTCGTTTTTCGGCTGTCCCTCCGGCGCGCTGGCGGCCGCCTCCGGACATCGCGCAGAATCATACAATACAGCATGTCTTCCGCCGAATCCTTCCTTAGCGAGTGGATCGGGCGGTCCGGCCCGGTCACTTTTCACGAATTCATGGAAGCCGCGCTCTATCATCCGGAGTTCGGCTACTACCGGCGCGCGAGGGATCCGTTCGGACGGGAAGGCGACTTCTACACAGCCGAACAGCTCCAGCCGGTTTTCGGAATTCTGATTGCCGCCCGCATACGGTCTCTGTTCGAGGAGATGGGCAGACCGCCGGACTTCCGCGTCGTCGAGCTCGGCGCGGGACGCGGGGAGATGGCCAAGGAGCTCTCGTCATTCCACTATGTTTCGGTGGAGATCGGCGACCCGATGCCGGAGCGGTTTACCGGAGTCGTCTTCTCGAACGAGTTCTTCGATGCTCTGCCTGTTCACGTCGCCGTCCGCCGCGGAACGAGCTGGAACGAGATGAGAATCTCCCGGCGGGACCAGTGTTTCGCTTGGGAGGAGTGTGGCGAGGCGCCGGAAGAGGTTCGCCGGTATCTCGACCGCTACGCCGGTTCGCCGGAGGAAGGGAATCTGTGCGAGGCCAACCTCGATGCGCTGCGGTGGCTGGAGGAGATCGCCGCCCGCCTCGAGCGTGGATATGTCTTCACGATCGACTACGGATACACCGCGCGGGAGCTGATCCGGTTTCCACATGGAACGCTGATGAGCTATCACCGTCACACCGCCGCCGAGAACGTGCTCACAGGCGCCGGCGAGCGGGACATCACCGCGCACGTCAACTTCACCGCCCTTCGGGACCATGGCGAGCGAAGTAGCCTCGAGACAATACGCTTCGAATCGCTTGCCCGCACGCTTCTGGATGCCGGTGAGGCCGATCAGTTCGCGGCGGCGCTGTCGAGCGGCGGGGAAGCGGAGCGGATGCGCCGGACGCTGCAACTGAAGACGCTGCTTTACGGAATGGGGGAAACGTTCCGGACGCTGCTTCAGAAGAAGGCCGCAAAATAAAAACGGCCCCGGAAACCCGGGGCCGATTCACTGAACTTTTGCCGCAGCCCCTTGTCGGGGCGCCGCTGAGCTACTTCTTTTTCTTCGGAGCAGCCTTCTTCTTCGCGGGCTTTGCAGCTTTCTTCGTTGCGTTCTTCATCGATTGATTCTCCCAAACATCTAAAGTTGCGCGATCTCCTAAAAGACCGCAGCGTGATTCATATATAAAGTGGATTGAGCAGAAAGTCAAGAAAAAAATGCACGCTGACTCATGAAAGGTGATTCGTCATGATCGGAGGCTTTGACGAAAAAAACGTTCCACAGCAAAATTGTTTTAATAGAAACATGGTGTGTCCGCGGATTTTCGGGTTCCGGCGTTCACTGTCGCCGGCGATCGTCGCGGTCATCGTCGCCGCGCTGGTATTGCTCACCGCGTGCGCTCGCAAGAGGCCGGCGCGTCCTCCGATCGCTCCTGTTCCCGGTGCGCTTGAGTTTGGCGTCGCGAGTTGGTACGGCCATCCGTACCACGGACGTCGTGCGGCCAACGGCGAAGTGTACGACATGGAGAAACTGACCGCCGCGCACCGCACGCTTCCGTTCGACTGCTGGGTGGAAGTTCTCAATCTGAGAAACAACAAGTCGGTCCAGGTGCGGATCACGGATCGAGGACCGTTCGTCGACGGCCGGATCATCGATCTCTCCCGCGCCGCGGCGCGGCAGATCGAGATGATCGGCCCAGGTAGCGCTGAAGTACGGTTGCAGGTGATTGCGCCTCCGCAGGCGCCGGTGGCGGAGAACGTCTTTGCGGTGCAGGTCGGCGCCTTTCAGGATCGAGGCAACGCCGAGCGGCTGGCCGGAGAAATGAAGCAGCGCTTCGGAGAGAGCCGGCTGGTGCAGCGCGACGGCTCGCCGCGGTTGTGGCGTGTGCTGGTGGGCCGGGAACCGAATCTGGAAGACGCGAATGTTCTTGCGGAGCGGATCCGCGCCGAACTGGGCGAAGCATTTGTCGTGCGCTTGGACTCCCCGGCCGGTGATCGCCTATAATCGGAAACAAGAATGTTCGCCGTCCGTGCGGACTCCCCGCCCGTCCTCGTGGGCCAGTCCTTCCGGATCCGCCAGGTCCTTCAACTCATCCAGAAACTCGGACGCTCCAGGTCCCCCGTGCTCGTGTTGGGCGAAACCGGCACAGGCAAGGAAGTCGTGGCCCGTGCGATCCACCACGTTGTTCCAGCAGGCCCGTTTGTTCCGATCGACTGTTCGGCTCTCGTCGGTCCATTGATGGAGAGCGAGTTGTTCGGTCACACAAAGGGTGCTTTCACCGGCGCCGCCACCGCGAAAATCGGACTCGTCGAAGCCGCCAACGGAGGCACCGCGTTCTTCGACGAGATCGGCGAACTGCCGCTCGATCTCCAGGCGAAGCTGTTGCGTCTGCTGCAGGAGAAAGAGTTTCGTCCGGTCGGATCGGTGGAGCGGCGCAAAGCGGACTTCCGGGTGATTGCCGCCACCAACCGCGATCTCGTCCAGGAAGTGGAGCGCGGCCGGTTCCGGCGTGACCTCTACTACCGTCTCAACGTGATCACGCTCCGGGTGCCTCCACTCCGCGAACGGAAGGAGGACATCCCGGCTCTGGTGGGCTACTTCCTTCGACTCCATGGCGGCAACTGTTCGGTGTCCCGCGAATGCCTCGATGCGATGATCGCCTACGACTGGCCCGGCAACGTGCGGGAATTGGAAAATTGTGTTCAGCGGATGTCCGCCGTCAACTCCGGCCCGCTGCTGCAGACCGCCGATCTTCCGACGGCCCTGCATACCTACATGGAGGCGCGAAGAGCCGGGAGCCTGGTGATGACCGCCGTTGCCGTTGCCGACGTATCCGTGGCGCCCGCTCCGCCGGTTCTCTCGCTCAGCGAAGTGGAGAAGCGCACGATTCGCGAGGCTCTGGATTACACGAAAGGTGATAGAGTAATGGCGGCGCGCCTGCTGGGCATCGGCAGGACCACGCTGTATCGCAAGATCAAGGAATACCGGCTTACCGATTGAGAATTGCTTTAGACGCCACTTACAGCGTCGGAGATCAACTGTCCGGCGTGGGAGTATACAGCCGCGAGATGCTGCTCGGACTCGCGCAGGCCCATCCGGAGAGCTGCTTCCTGTTCTGTTTTCGCCCGCACCGCTTTCTGCGCAGCCTTCGACTTCCCGTGCCCCGCAACGCATCCCGCCGGATTCTGATCGGGGAACGCCCGCCCCGGCTGGCGGATCTCTTTCACGGCCTGAACCAGCGGCTCCCGCACGGACGCCACCGCCGTGCCGTCTCCACATTTCATGATCTGTTTGTCCTGACTGGGGAGTACTCGACGGCCGAGTTCCGGCGGCGCTTTGCCGCGCAGGCGCGTGATGCTGCCGAACGGTCAGACCTCATCATCACCGTCTCGGCGTTTACAGCAGGCCAGGTGGAGCAGTTGCTCGGCGTCGCGAGGGAGAGCATTCGCGTGATCCCGCACGGCGTCCGGCTTCCAGCCGGCGATCGAGTGGCTCGGGAGAAGATCATCCTTCACGTCGGCGCGATTCAGAAGCGCAAGAACATCACGCGCCTCGTGGAGGCTTTCGAAAACACTGGACCGGATTGGCGGCTGGTGCTGGCCGGGTCGGCGGGCTACGGCGCCGAAGACGTCCTCAGCCGCATTGCCGCGAGCCGCCGCCGTACGGATGTCAAGGTTCTCGGATACCTTCCCAGCGCCGGGCTGGCGGATTTGTACCGCCGAGCCTCGGTGTTCGCCTTCCCGTCTCTCGACGAGGGGTTCGGGATGCCAGTGCTCGAGGCGATGGCGTCGGGAGTGCCGGTGCTGACGTCCAACCGGTCGGCGCTGCCGGAAGTTGCGGGCGATGCAGCGTTGCTGGTGGATCCCCTCGACAGCCAGGCGATCGGGAACGCGCTTCGGCGACTCACGGTAGATGATCAATTGCGCCGCGAGCTGATCGAGCGCGGACTACGCCGCGCCGTTGGTTTTACCTGGGAAGAATCGGTGCGGAAGACTTGGGCGGTGTACGAAGAACTGCTGGGCTGAGCGCTAGTGTGCGTCTTCGTCGACGGAAATCTTGAGGGCGCGAAGGAACTTCTGATCCTGCAAGGTCCACTTGACCTTGCCCTTGGCTTCGAATTCGCCCGCCGGCGCCTCGAAAGTCTCATCGATGGTCGCCGATTCTCCTTCGACGGTGTCTTCTTTCTTGTTGAACCCGATGGTCGCTTCCAGGACCAGGAAGACCTCGTAGCCCGCCCGCTTAATTTCGCCAATGGCGGCTGCGATCCGATCGGATTCGGAAAGCGACTCGTTAATCGCGTTCCCGAGTTCTTGCATTAAGCGCTTCAGTCGCTCTTCCAAGACTGCCCTCCGACCTCCTCCAGAATACCACTCTTCTTCCCTTCTATCGTCCGAACCGGCACAGTCCCGGAGATCGTGGATGATGTCACGGAAAGAGTGCGTCTGCTGCCTTTGCTACCATGAGAGGGAAAAACCCATGGCAAATATCGGTCGCGAGTTCGTGCGCCACGTCCTGCCCAAGATCCTCAAGCCGATGCGGGCCTTATGGAACGAAATGATCGGCTTCGTCTTCCTGGCGCTGGCGGCGATTCCGGTCCCGCGCACCTTCCGCATGTGGCAGGAATATGACGAGGCAGGCGAGGGCCTGTTCAAGATCGTCCTCTCGGGAATCTTCATCGCCATCATGGCGGTCTTCGGCGTTCATTCCTTCCTCCGCGCTCGCAGAATCACCCGTTCATGAGCGATCCGCGCGGAAAGCCCGGCCAGTTTCCTTACACGCGTGGCATTTATCCCGACATGTACCGCGGCCGTCTCTGGACGATGCGGCAATACGCCGGATTCGGAGCGGCGGAGGAAAGCAACGAGCGGTACCGTTACCTGATCTCTCAAGGCACGACGGGCCTGTCAGTCGCCTTTGATCTGCCCACGCAGATGGGCATGGACTCGGATCACCCCATGGCGGCGGGCGAGGTTGGGCGCGTCGGCGTTGCCATTTGCTCGTTGGCGGACATGGAGAGGCTGTTCGAGGGCATCCGGCTCGATGCAATCACCACGTCGATGACGATCAACTCGACGGCGGCCACCCTGCTCGCGTTCTATGTCCTGGTGGCTAAGAGACAGGGCGTGGACGTACGGCGGCTCTCCGGCACCGTCCAAAACGACATTCTGAAGGAGTACGTTGCCCGCGGCACATACATCTACCCACCACGTCCGGCAATGCGCATCATCACCGACCTGTTCTTCTGGGCGTCGAGCGAGCTGCCCGAGTGGAACACGATCTCGATCAGCGGGTATCACATCCGTGAAGCCGGCTCGACCGCTGTCCAGGAAGTCGCTTTCACCCTGTCCAACGCCATCGCATACATTCAAGCGGCGCTCGACGCCGGACTTGCGATCGACACCTTCGCGCCGCGGCTCTCGTTCTTCTTCAACGCTCACAGCAACTTTCTCGAGGAGATCGCGAAGTTCCGGGCGGCGCGCAGGCTCTATGCCCGTATCATGCGGGACCGCTTCGGGGCGAAGAGGCCGCGCTCCATGACGCTCCGCTTCCACGCCCAGACCGGCGGCTCGACGCTCACCGCGCAACAGCCGGATGTAAACATCGTTCGGGTCTCGCTCCAGGCGCTGGCGTCTGTGCTCGGAGGAGCACAGTCCCTCCACACCAATGCCCGGGATGAGGCGCTGTCCCTTCCTACCGAGGAATCGGTCCGTCTGGCGCTGCGCACGCAACAGATCATCGCGCATGAAAGCGGCGTGACGCAGACCGCGGACCCGACCGGCGGCAGCGCGTTTATCGAGGAACTCACAGACCGTATCGAGCGGGAAGCGCAACTCTACATCGCGAGAATCGACGAGATGGGCGGCACTCTTCGGGCCATCGAGTCCGGCTACATTCAGTCGGAGATTCAGAACGCAGCCTACGAGCATCAGCGCGCCATCGAGAGCGGAGAGTTGGTGGTCGTGGGGGTCAACCGGTTCCAGATGGAGAAACGCGCGATCCCGATCTTCCGGCTCGATCCGGAGCTGGAGAAGCGTCAGATACAACGTCTTGGAGAATTGCGAGCCGGACGCGACAAGGGGAAGCTGGAGGGGAGCCTTGATCGGCTCGAAGCAGCCGCCCGCGGAGAGGAGAACCTGATGCCGTTCATCCTCGATGCCGCCGCGGCGTACGCCACGGTGGGCGAAATCTCCAACCGTCTGCGCAAAGTCTTCGGCGAATACCGCGAAACCGGAGCAAGCACTTGAGGAACCGCGGCCCTGAGGGAGCGGCGTTTACAGCGGCAGGATCTCCTCCCGATCCGGGTTGAACTTGATGCGGCGCTTTTGAACGTACGCGATGTTACCAAGGTGCGACGCCTGGGCCGAGCGGTGGCCGATGTACACGTCCCCATTCGGGAGCTTCCGCGTGCGGCAGCATTCCAGAAAATTCTCCACGTGGTCGATGGTCTGGTCCCGCTCGGACTTCACCACCACCGGCTGTGCACCCTTCCCAACCGGCGTGAACTCGAACCGGCTACGCGTAATGAAAAGGCGCCCTTCCGTGCCGCACATCTCGACGCCCGCGCCCGTGATGCCGGGCGCCAGGGTTGCTTCGAACGTAGCCGTCCACTCCGCCGGATACTCGAGCAGCACGTTGATCGTGTCTGGAGCGGTGCGGCCGTCCTTGTAGTGGTAGACTCCGCCGGAGGCGACCGCCGCCGTCGGGTTGTCCTGGTCCATGAACATGTGGACTACGTCAATCCAGTGCGTGAACAGGTCGGTGACCTGGCCGCCACCGAAATCCAGGTACGCCCGGAAATTGAAATACTGCGGCGGATCCCACTCCCGCCATTTCACCGGACCGAGATACCGCGCCCAGTCGAGATTGGACGGTTTTTCCGCCATGGGCGCCTTCATCAGATGCGCGCCGTTACCGTGCCACCACGTCCGCGCCAGCGTGATCTTGCCCAGCTTCCCGGCTTTGATGTACTCTTCCTTCGCCTGGATGTAGTGCGGGCCTGAGCGCTGCTGCATCCCGACCTGGCAGATGCGGTTGTTCACTCGCGCCGCCTTGACGATCTCCGGGCCTTCCTCGATTTTCAGCGTCAGGGGCTTCTCGACGTAGACGTCCTTGCCGGCGTTGAGCGCGTCGATCGCCGTCAATGCGTGCCAGTGGTCCGGTGTGGCGATGAGGACCGCGTCGAGCTCTTTCATCTCCAGGAGCTTCCGGTGGTCGCGGTGACTCGTCGCACCGGCCGCCTTCTGAAGCGCGCGGTCGATCCTGTCTCCGTAGATGTCGCACACGGCGTCCACCTGGACGGAGCCGGTCTCGATGAATGTGCCCATGACACTGCGGCCCCGGCCGCCGCAGCCGACCAGACCGAGATGAACGCGGTCGTTGGCGCCGAGCACTCGCGAATAGGAAGAAGCCGTCATCGCCAGAGCGCTGCCGGCGAACCGAAAAAGATCCCTTCGTCCAAAGTCCGCGTGGAACATAAGGGTGCAATTATATCGCTCGTGAACAGCGCCGGATAGAATGAGAGCAGGCACTTGACGCGTTCCATCCACATTCTCGGCGGCGGGCTCGCGGGCACCGAGGCCGCTCTTCAGGCGTCGAAGCTGGGCGTTCCAGTGGTTCTGCACGAGATGCGGCCGGCGGTGCCGACGGCTGCGCACCGGACGGACCGCCTCGGCGAATTGGTCTGCAGCAACTCGCTCAAGAGTGAACAGGAGTCGACCGCGCCTTGGTTGCTGAAGCAGGAACTCCGGCGCCTCGGTTCCGTTCTGCTGGAAGCGGCGGCGAAAGCGCGCGTTCCCGGCGGCCACGCGTTGACCGTGGACAGGGAGGTGTTTGCCGAGGAGGTTACGCAGGCCGTCGCATCAGATCCCCGCATCGAACTGCGCCGCGACGAGGTGCGCGAGATCCCTCGCGGCGAGATCGTCATCGTCGCCACCGGACCGCTCACCAGCGATGCGCTGGCGTCCGATATCGCGGTTCTTACCGGCTCGGAGCGGCTTTACTTCTACGACAGCATCAGCCCGATTGTCGAAGCCGACTCGATCGACATGTCGGTCGCGTTTCGCGCCTCGCGCTATGACAAGTCGCTCGACTCCTCCGGGGACTACATCAACTGCCCATTCGATAGAGAGCAGTACGAGCGCTTCATTGACGCACTGCTGGAAGCTCAGCAACACCAGCCGCACATCTCCGCCGACGTCCCATACTTCGAAGCCTGCCTGCCCGTCGAGGAGCTCGCGCGCCGCGGGCGCGATACGCTGCGCTTCGGCCCGATGAAGCCGATGGGCCTCACCGACCCCCGCACCGGGAACCGGCCGTACGCGGCGGTCCAGTTACGGCAGGAAAACCTCCGCGCCGACAGCTTTAACATGGTCGGCTTTCAAAACTACCTGCGCTACGGTGAACAGGCGCGCATCTTTCGGATGATCCCCGGCCTCGAATGCGCGGAGTTCTTGCGCTACGGCCAGATTCACCGGAACACGTACATCAACGGGCCCGCGCTCCTCGATGCCCTTCTGCGGCTGAAAGCCCACCCCGGAATTTTCTTCGCCGGGCAGGTTTCCGGTGTGGAGGGTTACGTCGAGTCGATTGCGACTGGTCTGGTAGCCGGCCGCAACGCCGCTTCCCTGGCGCTCGGCGAAGAGCCGCGCCCGCTGCCCCGCCAGACCGCCCTTGGATCGCTCTGCGCCTACGTCTCCGGGGCGGATCTGGACAATTACCAGCCGGCGAACATCACCTTCGACCTGCTACCGCCGCTCGACGACGCGACGAAGCGGAAGCTGCGTCACGACAAGCGGGCCCGCCGCGTCGAGGTATGCCGGAGAGCGCTTGAGGCACTCGAGGAGCACCTGGGAGTCCATGTCTGAGCTCGCCCAACAGATCCAGCGCTTCCTCGATTCTCGCCGCCGGGAGAACGTCTCCGAGCACACGCTCCGCGCCTATGGGGCCGACCTGAAACAGTTTCTCGAATACTTCTCGCCTCAGGGTGCGGAGCCTCCGGCACTCGCCGGCCTGGATCTGTTGCTGCTGCGGGAATGGATGGCTGACTTGTACGCCCGAAAGCTCAGCCCCGTCACTCTCCGGCGGAAACTCGCCGCCGTGCGGTCGTTCTTCCATTTCCTTCACCGCGAGGGGTTGATCGGGATGAACACCGCTCGTCTGCTCGGCACACCGAAAACTCCGAAGACCCTGCCGCGAGTTCCCTCCGCCGAGCAGACAAACCGCATCCTCGATGGGGCTGGCGGCCAAACCGAACGCCCCAGCCTGGCACGCGACCTGGCGATCCTGGAAATGCTGTACGGCTGCGGCGTCCGGGTGTCCGAGTTGGCCGGCATGAGCCTCGACGACATTGACTTCGGCGAGCAGTGGGTACGAGTCCGGGGCAAGGGACGGAAGGAACGGCAGGTCCCGATCCCGTCTAAGGCAGCGGCCGCTGTCGAACGCTACCTCGCGGAGAGAGTCGCGCCGCCCGGCGAACGTGCCGTCTTCGTGAACCGGCGGGGCGGCCGCCTGACGGACCGCGCTGTCCGGGCCATCGTCAAGTTCTACGCGACCCTCGTCGCCGGCGATTCGTCAATACACCCTCATACGTTCCGGCATGCGTATGCCACGCACCTGCTCAGCGACGGAGCGGACCTCCGGGCGATTCAGGAACTGCTCGGACACACCCGGCTTTCCACCACGCAGAAGTACACGCAGGTGTCGCTCACCGAGTTAATGGCGGTTTACGATCGCTCGCATCCGAAGGCGTAGGCGGGAACAGGCCGCCTTGCTCGAGCAACCGCCGACCTTCCTCCGAAACCAGGAAATCGAGGAAGCGTTTCGCGGCATCCGGCTGCGCTGTGGCGGCCACAATTCCACCCGCCTGCCGGATCGGCTGGTGCCAGCTCTCCGGAAGCAAGATGCCCTCCTTATTATGCAGCAACGTCCAGGACGTGATCGTAGCGTCAGCGTTCCCACTGGCGGCATACTCGAAGGCTTGGCGGACATTCTCGCCGTAAACGAGCTTCCCACGGATGGCCTCAAATAACCCACTTTCCTTCAATAAGTTGAGGGCAGCCATTCCATACGGGGCGTGAGTCGGGTTGGCGATCGCCACATGAAGCACTTCCGGTTTGGTGAGATCCTGAAGCGTCCGGACGGAGCCGCTGCGGGACCAGAGTCCCAGCCTGCCATGGGCATAGATCCGAACCGAGTCCTGCCGGATGTGTCCCGAGCGGACAAGATCGTCCACAAACTTTTGATTCGCTGAGAGATAGACGTCGTACGGCGCACCGTGTTCAATCTGTCGGGCGAGCATCCCGCTCGATGCGAGAGTAAACGTCACCCGAATTCTCGTGGCACGCTCGAAAGCGGCTTTAAGGCTGTTTCCCAGCGGTGCCAGGTCCGCCGCGCCTGCAACCGTGACCCCGGCTGTCAAAGACTGACCGAGAAGCAAGAGGAGCGTTAGCCACAATACAATGAAAGATGATAAGCGCCTTGACAATGGCGCACTAAGGTTTGATAATGGGAATGTGCTAACGCATGCCGGGTCTGATCGGTATGGCATGCCGAAATGCTTCATACTGTTCAAAGTGTAGCGTGTTTCGCTGGAGGATTTAAGAAATATGAGTAAGATCATCGGAATCGATCTGGGTACCACGAACTCCGTGGTGGCGGTCATGGAGGGCGGGCAGCCGGTGGTCATTCCCAACCAAGAGGGGGGGCGGACGACGCCTTCTGTGGTCGGTTTTGCCAAGAGCGGCGAGCGTCTCGTCGGCCAGGTGGCTAAGCGCCAGGCGGTCACCAACCCGGAGAACACCGTTTATTCGATCAAGCGGTTCATGGGGCGCCGCGTTGGCGAAGTCACCGAAGAGATGACGATGGTGCCCTACAAGGTGGTTGCCGGTGAAAACAGCGATGCTCGGATCGAGATCCAGAGCCGCAGATATTCGCCGCCCGAGATTTCGGCCATGATCCTGACGAAGCTCAAGGAAGCGGCCGAAGCGTATCTTGGGGAGAAAGTCACCAAAGCCGTCATCACCGTTCCCGCGTATTTCAACGACTCCCAACGCCAGGCGACCAAGGACGCCGGCAAAATCGCCGGCCTCGAAGTGATGCGCATCATCAACGAGCCCACCGCGGCCGCGCTGGCCTACGGTCTCGACAAGAAGAAGGACGAGACGATCGCCGTCTACGATTTCGGCGGTGGCACGTTCGATATCTCGATCCTCGAGGTCGGCGACGGCGTCGTCGAGGTGAAGTCCACCAACGGCGACACCCACCTCGGAGGCGACAATATCGACCAGCGGATCATCGAGTGGATTGTCGGTGAGTTCAAGCGCGAGAACGGGATCGACCTGTCAAAGGACCAGATGGCGCTTCAGCGGCTCAAGGAGGCCGCCGAAAAGGCAAAGATCGAGCTTTCGACGCTGCTCGAGACCGAACTGAACCTTCCCTTTATCACCGCAGATGCGACCGGACCCAAGCACCTGGTGATGAAACTCACCAGGGCTCGCTTCGAGCAGATGGTCGAGGACCTTCTGAACCGGAGTGTTGGCCCCTGCAAGCAGGCGCTCGCCGACGCCGGTATGACCCCGGCCGACATCGATGAAGTCGTCCTGGTGGGTGGGACCACCCGTACCCCGAAGGTGCAGCAGATTGTACGTGAGCTGTTCGGAAAGGATCCGCATAAAGGTGTGAACCCGGACGAAGTGGTGGCCGTAGGCGCCGCGGTCCAGGGAGGGGTGCTCGGCGGCGAAGTGAAAGACGTTCTGCTGCTCGACGTCACCCCGCTTTCGCTCGGCATCGAGACGCTGGGCGGTGTTTTCACCAAGCTCATCGACCGCAACACCACCATTCCCACCCGGAAGAGCGAGACCTTCTCGACGGCCGCCGACAGCCAGACCTCCGTGGAGATCAAGGTTCACCAGGGGGAGCGCGCGATGGCTGCGGACAACCGCCTGCTCGGAGTCTTCCAGTTGGTTGGCATCCCGCCCGCGCCGCGCGGAATCCCGCAGATCGAAGTCACCTTTGACATCGACGCCAATGGGATTCTGAATGTGACCGCCAAGGACCGCGCCACCGGGAACGAGCAGAAAATCACCATCACCTCCTCCTCGGGTCTCGGCAAGGAAGAGGTCGACAAAATGGCTCGAGACGCAGAGTCCCACGCGGCCGATGACCGCAAGCGCAAGGACGAGGTCGAGGCTCGGAACCGCGCGGACTCGATGGTCTACCAGACCGAAAAGCTGCTCAAGGAGCATCGCAGCAAGATCAGCGACGCCGACGCACGAGACATTGAGTCGGCTCTTGAGGAAACCAAGCGGGCCGTCCGCGAGGGGACGGTCGAGCTGATCAACAGTGCCACCGATCGTCTGACCACGGCGAGCCACAAACTCGCCGAGGCCATGTACCGGGCGACGGCGGAGCAGGCAAGCAGTGCGGGACCCGCGCAGGAGCAGCCGGCGGAGCCGCCGAAAGGAAAAGAGAACGTCGTTGACGCTGAATTTGTCGACGTGGACGACAAGAAGAAATAAACCGTTGCCCGCGGCCCGTGCTGTCCGATATCGCACGGGCCCAGGGCTGGAACGCGTGTTTGCATGGCGAGTCCGGACTATTACGAGACGCTAGGCGTGGCGCGCGGCGCCAAGCCCAATGACATCCGCAAGGCCTATCGACGCCTCGCAAGGAAATTTCACCCCGATCTCAACCCCGGTGACAAGTCCGCCGAGGAGCGTTTCAAAAAGATCCAGGAAGCTTACGACATCCTGGGCGATCCAAAGAAGAAGCAGATGTACGACCAGTTCGGCTTCTACTCCGCCTCGGGTGCGCCGGGGGGGCAGGAGGGATTCCGGGCAGGTCCGGAGATGGGTTTCGGCGGATTTGATTTTTCCGATCTGTTCAGCGGCGCCGGTTCCCGAGCCACAGGTGGATCCAGCAACGCCTTCCGCGACATGTTCAGCCAGTTCTTCAGCCGCGGTGCGCACGGCACGGAGGCTCGTGGGCCGGAGCGTGGATCCGACCTCGAGTACGGTCTGAGCGTCGACTTCTGGCAGGCCATTCGTGGTACCCAAGTGCGTCTGGACATCAACCGCCAGGAAGTCTGTGACGTGTGCGGAGGCTCCGGAAAGCATGGAGGCCAGTCCGCCGTCTGCCCGGAGTGCAACGGCAGCGGCACCGTGACTCAAATCGCCGGCGCGATGCGCTTCAGCCTGAGCTGCCCGCGTTGCGGCGGACAGGGGAGACTTCGAGACTCCTGCGAGAAGTGCCATGGTGATGGCCGGCTCTCCAAGGCCGAAACGGTGGAAGTCAGAATCCCTCAGGGCGTCAAGAGCGGTGACCGTCTCCGCGTGCCGGGCAAAGGGAACTCCGGAGCCGGGGGCGGCGCGGCTGGCGACCTGTACATTACAGTGCGGGTGGAGCCACACCCCTTTTTCCAGCGGGAGGGCGACGACATCGAGATCCGCGTCCCGGTCACGGTGAGCGAGACCGGCCTCGGGGCCAAGATCGAAGTGCCGACCATTGATGGACGTGCCCTGCTCAAGGTCCCCCAGGGTACTCACAGCGGACAGAGATTCCGGCTGCGCGAAAAAGGAGTGTTCAACGCCCGCAAGGGCGTCCGCGGCGATCAGATTGTCGAGGTCCTCGTCCAGTCGCCGAAGGTGCGCGATGAACGGACCAAGGAGATTCTGCGTGAGCTGGCCACGCTGAACCCGGAAGATCCGCGCGCTGAGCTGTGGTCAAAGGTGTAACCGATGCCGAAACGAAGATCGAAAGCCGCATACATGATCTCCGCTGTGGCCGAGCAGTACCAGCTCCATCCGCAGACCCTGCGCCTGTACGAGCGCGAGGGGCTGCTGAAGCCGTCCCGCAGCGAGGGCAACACACGCCTGTATACGGACGACGACCTGGAGCGCCTGGAGGTGATCCTTCAGTTGACGCGCGAGCTCGGCGTCAATCTAGCGGGCGTCGAGATCATCTTGAACATGCGCGAGAAGATGTCGGCGATGCAACGGCAGATTGAGGAATTCGTCGCGACGCTGAACCGGGAGATGGCTACGCACTTCCACTCGCCCGAGCCGGCGGAGCATACTTCCTTGATCCCTGTGATTCACTTAGCCCCGCTCGTTGTGCAGAATGCACCCCGGCGGCGCAAGCGGCGGTCCCGCGACGAGGACTCCGCCGCCGTTGCCGGTTAAGCTTGACGCCTACCGCATCGTCTGAAGGTATTCTCCGGTGACCGCGTCGACAAAGATGGAAAAGTTGCTGCTGGCGACCGAATCACCCCAGATCACGCGCCATGCCGGATCGGGGAATCGGGGTGTCCATTCGAGAATGAACGAGATCGGCATCTCGGGATTCTTCTTCGCGTAGTCGGCGCCTTTCTTTAGCGCGATCTCGTAGGCTTTGTCCGTATCAGTCTTTAGGGCAGCCACCAGAAACGGTTTGGCCTGTCCCCGGGGTCCCGACCATCCTTCCTCCAGCCCGGCGAAAACACCCTTGTGGAGATTTCCCGCCGACTCCACGACCGAGTAGGTGTAGCTTCGAGCGCGTCCGCGGCTCTGGGACACGAAAGTCGCTTCCCATGCGCCGGACGCCCCCGCGGCGCTTTTCACTTCCGAGATCGGTATGCTACGCACCCGCAGCACCTGGACGTCCGGAGCCCACTGCCGCGCCATACCGTACATCTGATAAAAGGCCTTCTGGCCGGTGATAGGATCCGCGGGCTTCTCGGGCTCCTTCGCCTTCTGTACGTCAGGCTTCGGCGCCGGCGAGCAGCCTGCCAGCAAAAGAACTAGCGCGAGAAGAAAAGGGACTTTGGAATGCCATTTCATGCTGAAATCCTACCTCGTACCGGAAGTAGCAGCAACTCAGGATGTTACGCTCCGGCGGCTACGAGCCTTTGCCGTCATCCTTCCACCACGCCTCGATGGTGGCTCGATAACGCGAGTACAGATAAGACGTAAGCAGCAACAGGACACCGAGCACCGCGAACGCCGTCACCCGGTAGATACGGCGGAGCAGCCACACATCGTACAGATACAGCTTGAGGACCACGGCCGCCAGCAAGCCGAGGCCGAGAAGGCGGTTGATCCTGGACGTCGCCAGCACCCCCGCCGTCACCAGGGCCAGCGCATAAAACGCCATCAGGATCGAGAGCGAAGTGCTCCGAAGGCTCGGAAGATTGTCAGCCGTCGCACTGCGCGCGGCCCAACCGAAAACTTCCAGCGCGAATGCCCAGAGGACCACGGCGTGCGCGGCGACGTACGATGCTAGCACGTAAGGCCCGGACCGCGTCCAACGCGCTGCGAGGAAAAGAGACGCCGCCGCGGTTGCGAAGGTAAGAAAGCGCAGATTCGCGACCGCATGGTACGCCGCCGGGTCGCGATAGAGGCCGGCATCGACGAACAGAAGCCGCGCGGCCGTAAGTGCGAATACGACCATGGAAGCGTGCAGCCATCGGCGCTCGCGAACACGAGTGGCGATCCATGCCAGTGCCGCGGCTTCAACCGCCCACGCCATCGTGATACGGTACCCGGCAAACTGTATCGGGATCGCAAGCGTCAGAAAGCCCAATCCCAACCCGGCGCAAAGCACGCCGGCGACCCCTGACGTCCCCGCCATCGGGCGCAGTCGCAGACCGAGGGCCAAGTGTAGTACGCCGAGTGCGGCTGCGAGAAGCCCGCGCCAGGACGAGCCGTCTGCTGAGAGAATTTGGTAGCTTGCCGCGAAGTACACCGTGCCGCTGAGCGCCGCCAGCAGCATCTCCACCTTCCCAGGTCCGGCGCGGCGTGCGAACACTCGCCACGGCAGCCAGGCAAAGTGCAAGAAAAACGCGACCGTAAGCAGTTCGAATACCGCGCCCGTTTGGACTGGAGACTGCCCTCCCCCGCGCCACGCCGCGTACCACACCCAGAAACCGGCGAAAGAGATCAGCGAGAGATACCCTCGCTCTCGCCGTTCCGCGACGACGAACCCCGCCGCGCAAAGCCCCAGGGCCGCGATCAGATAGGCGGTATTCGGAGTCCAGATCGCGTACATCGCCCCAGCCGCCAGAAATTGCGCCGCCGCGAGGACGACGCGTCCGCGGGCCGTGCTGAAGAGCAGGTAATACGCGACTGTGTAGACGGTGGCGACAAACCTCTTCTCGTTGCTGAGCCGGTCTTCCAGCCACAAGCCGAATAGAACGGCTGTCGCGAAGAAGGCCATCGCCTCGATGCCGCGCCACTTTCGGGATTTCGAGACAGCGACCGCTCCGGCGCTTAGAAGAAGAACGTAACCCAGGAAGAACCACGGGCGGTCTTCATCTGTGCTCAACAGCAATGGCGTTGCGTAGCCGCCGATGAGACCGAGCACGAGTACCGCGCGCGACTGGTAGAACAGGGCAATCGCCCCAGCCATCAGCGTGGTGGACGCCATCAGCAGGAACGCCAGCGGCTGCGAGATGAGCCCATAGAAGCCGAAGGCGGCATAAAAAGAGAGGTAGAGGATGGCGACGCCCGTACCCGACAACCCCTGCGAATACACCCTGTGGCCGCGGCGGAACAAAAGGTGTCCCAACCCGAGGGCCAGAAGTCCGGCGAGGATGCCCAGAAGAATTCGCCCGCGCTCTCCGATCCACTGGTTGTCCACCGCGTACTTGAAGAAGAAGGCCGCTCCGAGGGTGAGCGTGACGGCTCCCACGCGGTTGATCAAGGTTAGCCCGAACCGCGTCTCCAGTCCCTCCGAGGAACTCGTCATCGCCGGTGCAGGCCCGGGAGAGCCCGGCTCAGCCGCTTCTTCAAGAACGGGTTGTTCCTCCGCCGGCACCGGTTCGAGTGTAGGGGCCGGTTCAGGCGGCACGGCACGCGAAATCCCTAACGAGGCCTCAACGTCATCGAGGCGGCGCTCCACCGCATCCATTCGTCGCAGCAGGCGCAGGATGGCCTGGGTTAACGCATCCATGCGCTCATCGGCCGGTAAACGCATCGTTCCACTAGTGTATGAACAGCTTACGGCCGCCGCCACTCCCAATTTCGAGTTGGGCTTGTTTACAAGAGGAATGAGGCGTGCCCGGAAAGAAGTTGTGCCATAATTAGGGCAACGTTACCGGGAGGTTCTCCCTATGAAACAGCAGCAAGTCCTTCGAGCCGCTGTCGGATTGGTGCTAGCAGCGGGTCTCGCACTCGGGCAGCGGTCCGGCCAGACCCAACCTCCAAGCGGCGGTGCCGGCGGCAACACGGGCGGGACGATTACTCCGACCCCTACCCCAACACCGACGCCCTCGCCCAGGCCGGATTCCAGGGACCGATTCCCACAGCCGGGTGAGCAGCAACAGCAGCCTACGTTCCAGGAGATGCGCCGCCCGGTCTTTCTCACGGGAAAAGTGATCCTGGAAGACGGCACGCCTCCTCCCGATTCGGTCACCATCGAGCGAATGTGCAACGGTCTGGCGCGTCCCGAGGGATACACCGACTCCAAAGGACGCTTCAGCATCGAGCTTGGCCGGAATACGATGATGATGGCCGACGCCAGCGTCTCCGGTGCCAACGACCCTGCATTCAGTGGAATGGGCGGGTTGAGCGCCAGCCGTGGGGGGTTCGGCAGCACAAGCAACCCCGCCGGCGGCCTAAGCGAGCGCGACCTGATGGGGTGTGAGCTAAGGGCGGCGCTACCCGGCTATCGCTCCGACGCTGTCATGCTCACGGGCCGCAAGCTGCTTGACAATCCCGACGTCGGAACCATCATCCTTCACCGGATGGGCAACGTCGAGGGAACGACAATCAGCGCCACCAGCCTCCACGCTCCCAAGGACGCGCGGAAGGCTTACGACAAGGGTCGCGAAGCACTGCGAAAACAGAAGTGGGCCGACGCGCAGAAGCAGCTTGAAAAGGCCGTCCAGGTGTATCCAGAGTATGCCGCTGCATGGTACGAGTTGGGCCGGTCTCTGGAAAGCCAGGAGCAGTTGGACAAGGCGCGGGAGGCGTACGCTAAGTCATTGGCCGCAGACGCGAAGTTCGTCAACCCGTACCTGCAGCTTGCCGGGCTCGCCGCCCGCGACAAGAAGTGGCAGGAGGTCGCCGACACGACCGACCGGGTCGTGCGGCTCAATCCTGTCGACTTTCCTGGCGCCTACTTTTTCAGTTCCATCGCCTATTACAACCTGAAGAACCTCGATGCGGCTGAAAAAAGCGCGCGCGAAGGCATCAAGGCGGATCCCCAGCACCGGTTTCCGAAGATCAATCACATCCTCGGAATAATCCTCGCCCAAAAAGGTGAATTCACGGCCGCGGCGGGCTTCATGAAGGACTATCTCAAGTTTGCGCCCAAAGCCAGCGACGCGGATGTCGTGAAGAATCAACTGGCGGAACTCGAGAAGTTCGCCGCCGCCCAGCAGCCCGCGCAGCCGCCCGCGCCACAACAGTAGCCAGCAGCGGCCACTCACCGCGATGTGGGCTGGTCCTACGAGGCGGGGTCGCCATGGATCTCCACCTCCTCCGGTCTGACCCCGGCTTCCGCCGGTTCAGTCAACCACCCGCGCCAGTCCGCCCAAGCCCAACCGGCGGCGGTGACACATCCCAGAATCCCGGCGACTACGCCGATCGCTCGCGGGCTGAAGTATTGTGACGCGATTCCGGCCGCTGCCAGCGACAGCATCATCGTCGACCACCGGAGCGACTCCATCGTGGCGAACACACGGCCACGAAATTGGTCCGGGGTGTGCCGCAGCAATTGTGAGTAGTTCAGCACCGACGTGACCGCCATCCCCACTCGTGAGAGCATGACGAACAGCAGGGCTGCCCCGTAGTGCTGCATGAGGCTGAATACGATGTACGTCGACCCGTGGCTCAGGTAGGAAATGGTCACGGTGCGCTTGTAGCCGCCATACGTCGCCCGCTTCCCAACGACGTGTCCGATCGCGCCGCCGAGCAAAAGCCCGACGCCGGCGAATCCCCAGATGGTTCCGATTCCTTCGGGCCCACGGCCAAACACCTGTTCGCCGAAAAGGGCAAACAGTATCTGCGCCGCGCCTCCGCCGGCTGCCCATCCCACCGAGATCATCCCGATGCCGAAGATCAGGGGCACGGAGCGCATGTATCGCAACCCGTCCGCGTACTCGCGCCAGGGGCGCACCACGTCGGCCTCCGTCAGGGCGTACCGTTGCGCCCGGAAGTCGCGCCCTCCGCCCCGCAGCATCGAAATGGCCAGAGCCGAGCACAGAAAGGAGAGCGAGTTGATGATGAACGCCCACTGGTAACCGAATCGCGCGGCACTGAAGCCCGCCAGCAGCGTGCCCGCCGTCAAGGTAGCCCATTGCGTGGTCTGCGTCAGCGAATTGGCGGCGTGCAGTTCCTCCTTGCTGGCGATCGCAGGAAGGATGGCGGTCCGGCCGCTGGTGAAGAACGGCGAGGCGAACATGAGCAACGCGCTCAACAAGTAGAGCGGCCAGCTCTGGTGGCTACGAATGGTGAGGATAAAGCCAAGCGCCACCACCGCCCGCACGAGGTCGCTCGCAATCATGATCCGCTTCCGGTCGAACCGGTCAAGGAGGACGCCGGCGATCGGCCCGGCGATCACTGCCGGAATCGCGCGCGATAGCATCACGCCGCTCACCACGAGGCCGGACCCGGTGGTTTCCATGACTAATCCGAAAACCGCGATGTTGTTGAAGTAATCGCCCGTCTCACTGACCACCTGCCCGAGCCACGTATATCGATAATTCCGGTTTCGCCTTAGTAGTTCGAGAAATTCCGCCATGGCGCGCCGTCCCGCCGCTTCGGGTCACCCACAATCTTACAGTGGGCGAACCGGCATTCGTTCCGGTTTGCGCAGGTTGAGACGGCGCCGCACAGCGCAGCATAATGGAATTGAGAGCAGAAAAAAGGAACGACGCAGCCACCGATGCCCGCCCATCCCGCAGAACGGCAGGCCGGCTCGCTTATTGCCGTAACCGCCACTTTTACGGCCGAGTTGGTCCGCGAGACTCTGGAATTCTGGACAGAGCAACTCGGCCTCGACCTGTCCGTCCGGTTTGCGCCATACAACCAAGTGTTCCAACAATTGCTGGACCCGGCGGGATTGCCCGCCCGCAACCGGGACGGCGTGAACGTCGTGCTTCTGCGCTTTGAAGATTGGGTCCGGTTCCGGAACGGTTTTCCGGTGAACTCCGAGGATCTCGAGCAGAACGTCCGCAACTTGGTGTTGGCGCTCCGTACAGCGGCGACCTCGGTTGCCTCCCCGTTTCTAGTCTGCATTTGCCCCGCCTCACCGGTGTTCCTGTCCAAGCCGGAACGGCGGGGGCTGCTCGTCAATCTCGAGTCGCTTCTGGCGTCGTCGGTTGCGGACCTGGGTATGGTTCACGTCACGACGCCCGCGGACCTGGACGCGTTGTACCCGGTACGGGATTCCTACGACCCACATGGCGATGAGCTGGGCCACATCCCTTACACCCCCGTCTTCTTCACGGCGCTGGGTACGTTCATCGCCCGCAAGATCCACGCGATGCGCCGCGCTCCCTACAAGGTGATCGCTCTCGACTGCGACGATACGCTGTGGAGCGGAATCTGTGGCGAGGACGGGCCGGAGGGCGTGATCATCGATGCCCCGCACCGCGCCCTTCAGGACTTCATGGTTGCCCAACGCGACGCCGGCATACTCCTCTGCCTGTGCAGCAAGAACAACGAGGAAGATGTGATCGAGACGTTTCGGGTCCATCCGGAGATGCCCCTGCGCCTCGATCAGTTTGTCGCCCGCCGCGTCAACTGGGAGGCTAAATCGGTCAACCTCGCCGCTCTTGCAGACGAGCTCGAGCTCGGTCTCGACAGCTTTATCTTCGTGGACGACAACCCGCAGGAACGAGCGGAGGTGATGGCCGACCGCCCCGAGGTTCTTACTCTGCCGATGCCTGCTGAGGCGGACGAGATCCCGTTGTTTTTGAAACACGTGTGGGGATTCGACCACGTCCGCATCACCGAGGAGGATCGCCGCAGATCGGCGCTCTATGAGCAGCGGGCCGAGCGGGCGCGCCTCGAAAAACAGGCTTCAAGCTTAGAAGAGTTCATCTCATCCCTTCAGATCGATATCCGGATCGGCCCGATGTCGGAAGGACAACTCCCGCGCGTCTCCCAGCTCACTCGGCGCACCAACCAGATGAACATGACCACGATCCGGCGTTCGGAGAGCGAAATCCAGGCGCTGATCGAGTCCGGGCAAGCCGAATGTCTCACTGTCAAAGTGAGCGACCGGTTCGGCAGTTACGGCCTGACCGGTGTTGTGATTTTCACGCAACGGCCCGATACACTCGGGGTGGACACCTTCCTGCTGAGCTGCCGCGTACTTGGGCGAGGCGTCGAGCACCGCGTGCTGGCCCGGCTTGGAGAGATCGCCTCGGAACGGGGCCTGCGGGGTGTGGACGTCCCGTTCGTGTCCACGCAGCGGAACCGGCCGGCGCTGCTGTTCCTGGAGAGCGTCGGCGCGCACTTCAAGGAGTCCACCGATGGGCGCCTGCTGTTCCGCTTTCCGGCTGGCTACGCGCGCGGAGTCGTCTACAAACCCGCTGGACCGCCGGCGAGATCCGCCCCGCAGCACGTGGCGGAGGGACGGAAACCGGAGGCCCGCGAACACGTCGACTACGGCCGGATCGCGACTGAACTGCGGGAGCCCGCCGCGATCATGAACCGGATTCGATCCACGAAAGCCGTGCCGGAGATTGCCGCCGTCGATAAGACGCAGCCCACCGATCTCGAAGAACGGCTGGTGAGGCTGTGGGCCGAACTCCTCCGGCTCCCCTCGGTGGGCATTCACGACAACTTTTTCGATCTAGGCGGGCACTCGTTGCTCGCCGTGCAGTTGCTCTCGCGCGTGCGCCAGGAATTCCAGGTGGACCTGTCGCTCGAAGTCGTCTACAGCAGCGCTTTCACGGTCGCCGAATTGGCGAAAGCGATCGAACTATCGCAGATCGAGCAGGCCGGCGCCGACTATTCCGCGATTCTCGCCGAGATCGAGGGACTCTCGGACGATGAGGTTCGCAATTTACTCGAACGGGAACAGCACCGTGCGCCGGGCCGGAAGGACGAAGCTCGCTGAGCGATGAGGATACTGCTCGCGGCCAACGCCTCTTATGTGCCGCCGAGAGGTGGCGCCACACGCAGCAACCTAGTCTGGCTCGAACATCTCGCCGCCGCCGGCCATTCCTGCCGCGTGGTCGCCTCGGAACTCGCGCACGACCGCGTCGGCAAGCTGGAGCAGATCCGCAACGAGGAAATGCGTGTCGTTGTTTCCCAGCTTGACGCGGCCGACGGCGTTGAGGTGGTCCGGCATGGCTCCGTCTTGGTGTTTTCATCCGCCGATCCGGCCCGCAGAGGCCGTCTGTTGCGCGAGCAGATCCGGGGCTTCCAGCCGGACTGGGTGTTGGTGTCATCCGAGGACCTCGGCCAGGTGCTTTTGCGCGAGGCGGTGCACGAAGCTCCGGGCCGGGTGGTCTACCTGGCGCACACCCCGCAGTTGTTTCCATTTGGACCGGCGAGCTGGAATCCCGATCCAAACGGCGCGGAACTAGTGCGCCTCTGCGCCGGCGTGGTCGCAATCGGGAGTCACACAGCGGAGTACATCCGGCAGCACTCCGGATGTGAGGTGATGGTCATCCATCCCCCGATCTATCCCGCCGGACCGCTCGAGAAGTTCGGCAACTTCGACGAAGGACTGATCACCCTTATCAATCCGTGCGCCGTCAAAGGCATCACCATTTTTCTCTCGCTCGCCCGGCAATGTCCGGAGTACTGGTTCGGCGCGCTACCCGGCTGGGGGACGACGGCCACCGACCGCGATGCGCTCGACAGCCTGCCGAACGTCACAGTGCTGGCGAATGTGAAACAGATCGGGCAGGTGTTGCGGCGGACACGCGTTCTGCTGATGCCGTCGTTGTGGTACGAGGGTTTCGGGTTGAGCGTAATGGAAGCGATGCTGCGCGGAATTCCCGTGCTTGCCAGCGATTCGGGCGGTCTCGTGGAAGCGAAGATGGGCACGCGGTTTGCCCTTCCCGTGCGCCCCATCGCACGCTACGAGGCCGTTTTCGACGAGCATGGTCTGCCGATGGCCGTCGTCCCGGAACAGGACGTCCAGCCTTGGGTGGGAGCTCTCCGGGGACTCCTCTCCGACCGTATCCTGTACGAAGACGAATCGGAAACGTCCCGCGAACGCGCGTGCCAGTTTGTCGACAGCATCCGGCCAGAACAAATGGAAGAGTATCTCCGGAGCCTGACTCACAAACCGGCGGAGCGGCTACGTTCCGCGATGGTTACTTCAGGACCGCACGACGCTCTGCGACACCTCTCTCCCGAGAAGCGGGCGCTGCTGTTGCAGCGGCTGAGGCACAAGGCGTCCGCCGTCCGAAACGGCGTGCACTGAAGTCGCGGCCATGCGCATCCTGCTCGCCCACAACTCGCTGTACTATCCCTCTCACGGCGGCGGTGACATCTCGAACCGGCTGCTGATGGAAGCCCTCGCAACGCGAGGTCATGCGTGCCGCGTGGTGGCCCGCCTCTCCACTTTTAGCGAAGACGAGCACCGTCGCTTCGTCCGGGACTTGGCGGCGAGACAGGTTGAACTGAAATCCTCCGCTGCGGGCGCGGCTGTGTTCGACCACCGCGGCGTCGAGGTGCACGTCCTTACCGAAAATCCGAACTTGCGCGGCTACTTCGCCGGCCAGGTTAGGGAGTTCTCCCCGTCGGTGATTCTGGCCTCGACCGACGACCCGGCTCAACTGCTTCTTGAAGCATCACTGCTCGCCGACGGCCCCCGCGTTGTGTACCTTGTCCGCGCAACCCTTGCCTTGCCTTTCGGCCCCGACGCCGCATTTCCGAGCGAACTCAAGGCCCAGATGCTGCGCAACGTCGACGGGGTCGTCGGTGTGAGCCGCTACGTGGCCGGATACGTGCGCCGCTGGAGTGGTATCGAAGCAATCCATGTACCCATTTCGCTGATGGAACCCGGGCCGTTTCCGGATCTTGGGCGGTTCGACAACGAGTTCGTCACGCTCGTGAATCCCTGTGCAGTGAAAGGCATCTCGATCTTCCTGGCACTCGCCGAACGAATGCCCGGCGTGCAGTTCGCCGCCGTGCCCACCTGGGGGACCAACACGCAGGATCGAGCCGCGCTTCAGGCGTACGCCAATATTGCCGTGCTCGATCCGGTCGATGACATCGACGAGATCCTGAAACGAACGCGGGTGCTCCTCGTTCCGTCTCTCTGGGCGGAAGCCCGTTCGCGCATCATCGTCGAGGCCATGCTGCGCGGCGTTCCGGTGATCGCGAGCGACGTCGGCGGCATCCCGGAAGCGAAGATGGGCGTCGATTATCTGCTGCCCGTGC
The DNA here is from genome assembly GCA_035455185.1 of Bryobacteraceae bacterium. GTDB lineage: Bacteria > Acidobacteriota > Terriglobia > Bryobacterales > Bryobacteraceae > JAEHDI01. The sequence goes on from DATIFQ010000145.1 coordinate 45,632, forward strand.
GGCCGATCGAACGGTATCAGCCGAAAGTGGACGAACAGATGGTGCCCGTTGCCGAGGTTCCAAGGCAAGATATCGGGCCATGGGAGGAGGTCCTTCGCCGTTTGGTCACCGACCGGCGCCACTACGAGCAGCTTTCCCGCGCGTCGCATGAAGCGGCGGTCGCGTATGTCGAGAACCTGAGCGTGGCGCCGCTCGAAAGCTACCTGGAAGAGACCGTCCGGGCGCCTGCGCGTCCGCGCCTCTTTGCGCCCGTGGAGACAGCCGCGCCCTCACCCGTCGACAAGCTGTCGCCCGAAAAACGGCGGCTTCTCGCCCTTCGTTTGCAGCGAACCGTCTCGGCTGCGACGCCATCCGACTCCTGGTTCCCGACGGCGGTCTGGAGGGAGCGAAAGCGCCTGCGCCTGTTCTGCTTCCCGTCCGCCGGAGGAGGAACGTCGTCATTCCGAGGGTGGAGCGAGAGCTTGCCCCCCGAGGTTCTGATCTGCCCGGTCCGTCTACCTGGCCGGGAGAGCCGTCTCTCCGAGCCTCCATTCCGGAGCATGGAGACTCTGATTGCCGAACTAGCAAAGGCGATCGAACCCTATCTGTCACAACCGTACGCGTTCTTCGGGCACAGCATGGGCGCGGCGGTTGCATTTGAACTGGTCCGGCGTTTACGCCGGCAAGGCCTGCCTCCGCCGGCCGGCCTGTTCGTTTCTGGCGCTCGCGCGCCTCAGTTCCGGTTGGGCCATGTGCCGGCCCCGGAACCGTCAGACGAGGAGTTCTTAGACGAGTTGCGGCGGCTCGAGGGTGTCCCCGCGGCGATTCTTGAAAACCGGGAGCTTCTTCAGGTGATACTGCCGGCACTGCGCGCGGACACGGAACTCTACCGGAACTACGTTTACGTTGAGGAACCGCCGCTTGCTTGCCCGATTCGGGCCTATGGGGGCGTCGGCGATCCGAACGTGAAACCGGAACACCTTGGGGCGTGGGGCCGCCAAACGACAGTCGGATTTTCGCTTCGGACCTTCGATGGCGGCCACTTCTTCGTGGACAGCGCGCGTGACGAGTTCCTTCGTGCGCTTGCCGGCGACCTGGGTGAACTGGTCAGCTCTGCGTCATGATCTCTCGGACGAACTGGGCGGTCTGGCCGATCTGATCGTTGAAACGCTGGTAGATGCCGATGATGACCGGGTCCGTCGGCTTGATACCGTTCAAGGCCACGGCCATCCGCTCGCGGATCTGCTTCGGCGAGTCCACTGTCCGGCCCGCTGCCAGCACTTTGTACGTAAGGCATGGCTTCGGAGTCTTGCGGATCGTCTCCATCATCTTCGGAGGATCCGAAGCTAGGTAGATCTCTCCCAGTGGGATCTCTCCCAGGATCTTTTCGAACTCCGCGCGGGGCCGGATCATGTAGTAGAGCGCGGTCATATAGTAGTCGACGTCCCAGCCCTTCTCCTCCGCGTACTCGACTGCCTTCGGGTTGTGGCAGGAGAGGCCGACCATGGCCCCCGCATCGCGGATGTGCTTCAGGTAGTCCCGAGACTTCTCGAACTGCCCCGAGTGCCAAAGCCGGTTGGTCGAGCCGCCGTGCTGGGCAATCCCGAGTGGCTGTAGCTTCATTGCCCGCTTCACCATCTCCGGCTGCTCGTTGAAGTTCGGCCGCGACAGAATCAGCAACTGGAGCTTCCCGCCCTTCTCCTTGTACTTCAGCCAGTCGATTTCCAGTCGCTCGCTCCAGCTCGCCTGCCAGGTGTTGACGCCTGCCCGCTCCAACTGTTCGAGAAAGGACAGCACGCGCGGAGTTGTGTGATACTCGCCCATCGTCGTCGAGAACACATAGTTGAAGTGCGAGTAACCGTAGATTGTGTTCGCTCCGGCGATCAGCCGCGTGAGCTTGTGCTTACCAAACGGGACGGTCGGAAGCATTGGGCCGGCCTGTGCTTCGGGCACGCGGTCCGCCGGTTCGGCCTGCGCGACTCCCTGGTTGGCCGCGGCGAGCCATGCTGCGACCGTTCCGGCTCCCCGAAAAAGATCGCGGCGTTCCAACACAGAATCGTCCAACGGATCGATTTCAATCATGGGTCCCTCTCCAGAATCAGTTTCGCTAATTATGTCACAGCCGTGCGCGCAGGTAGGGCGGACCCCGGCGGCAAGTTGTCCGCCGTCGCAGTCAGAAACGACCTCCGAGCTGGGAGCGGCTGCGGCCATTGTCCGCGCGATGGCTGCTTAAACCGCGCTCGACATGCTGCGCCGAACGGTGTAGCGGGGTCCCGAGAAACCGGGCAGCACAACCTGAGCATGGGGCGTTGGCACGATCGTTGGCGACGGAGTCCGGAGGACAGGTGAGTTTGGCAATTTCGTAGCCTGTCACCTAATCTTGGTGGGTGGCGCTGCCGGGGCTTCAAACGTGCACCTACGGCTGGCTTCGCTCGGCTAACATTCCCTCGATTTCGCGACGGACACCGTTCATCCACCGAATAACAGGCAGATTGCCCTGGGATTCGCGGCCGATCTCCACGTCCTGAAACGAGAAACTGAGGGTATTGAACCGTTGGGAGTATTCCAACCTGTAGATAGTGGGGTCAAGCATTATCCCACCTTCGAACGCTGAGTTCTCGAGGGAAGTCGTCGATTCGGCAAATGAACGCCAGAAACCCTCGACCCATCGCTCCGCCGAAGCCTGGGAAACCTTCAGGATGGAGTGTCTTACCTCCATTTGCTTCGCCACCGCCGTGGGGTCTGGGTCCCGCTGGCCAGCGAAGGCACTCATCAAGACTTCATGCGCGGGTGCCCTTGCCTTGGAGTACCGTATTAAGGGCTCAGTGTCTCGCCCGCAACGGATGGTAATTTGCAGCTCCGGGTGAAAACTGGGCAAGAATCGGAGCACTAGTGAGAATTGCGTCGTTCTCCAATCTTCCTTGGCACTCGCGAAAGCCTTGTCCCAGACCCGTTCGTACGCCTCTTCAGTAGGGACAGGCACTCGTTTTCCTCTTGGGTACGCCCCCTCAAGGGATCTCGCCTTCTGCGGCGTGGATGCGCCGAAAAGTACTGGGACGAGGGTGCAGGCCACAGCAACGAAGGACCACTTGGATTGACGCGGCACGCGCGACCGGTGCACCACCTGTTGGCATGTGCGTGTCCTTAGACTCTCAGGCTCCCGTTCGGTCATAACCTCCGAGGAATGCAAGCCACGGTGTTGTCTGACAGTTTTAGCAGCAGCAACAGGGCTTGGGGCGGACGGTGTCCATGCCCGAATGGTGCGGATGTGTATCAGCTCGCTCATTGAGCTCTCTTATATAAGACACAGACACAAATCGAGCATGCCTTAGACGGACCGTACATAACTTTCTCCTGGAAGCCGCCACGCTCCGGCGGCCCCAAAAAACAGGAGCATAATGTCTCAAACTCTGAATAATGTCAAGGTTCAATTTTTCCTTAATGCGGCCGACTTACAGAAAACAAAGGAAATTTAGTTGCCGACTCACTGCCGTCGTTGAGCGGGCAGTCAATGAAACCACGTCTGCACCTGGGGGTTTCGCGGACTCTAGACTTCTGTATCGCGCACTCCGTCACAGCAGCGCGCTTGACTGTGCTCATGGAAGCGGTATATACGTAGCCCGAGGTCCGAAAACAGCGATGTCCTTATCTCTCCGAAACGCTTCATGTGTGTCTGCCCTGCTCGCCCTCGCCACGGTGCTGGCTGCCGGCGCCAATCAACCCGAAAAGGTCGTGCCCGCGATCAACGACGTGGAGATCTGGCAGCAGGTCGGCCAGCAGCCCTATGAGTTCACCTGGGTGCAGCGCGAAGAGCATCCCCAGACGCTGGTCGACTTCGAAGACCTGAAAGACTGGCGGCTCGAGATGTTCGATGGCGGCTCCGGCGAATTCCGCCGTAGCCGTGAGCAGCAGTTGTGGGGACAGTACGTCGGCAAGTTCCTTTACTCCGGCAGCCGTCCGGGGAGCCGCATCGTGGCGCGCCCGCCGAAGCCGATCCCGATCCCGGGCAAGTTCGATTCCATCGACATCTGGGGTTACGGACATCGCTGGGGACGCCGCGTCGAGCAAGTCACACCGCGGGTCGACATCTCCGTATGGCTGGTGGACGCGCGTGGCAAAGAGTTCAAGTTCTTCATGAACGACGTGAAGTGGCGCCAGTGGTGGCTGCTGCACCGGCGGATTCCCAAGGAAGTGCAAGCGCAAATGTTGATGCCCGCCAGCTTCGCCGGAATCGAAGTCGCCATGGGCGAGACCCGTGAGCCGCGTTATTTCTATTGCGATTCACTCGCATTCTACGTCGAGGATCTGAAGCCCCTTGCGCTGAAGCCGCAGCCGCGGCGCAATTTGAAACCGTTTCGAGGGCAGATCGCCGGACTGAACACCGGTCCGGACAAGCTTCCGTTCCCCACCCGCGAGGAGACGATCCTTCCCTCGAACTTCGAGAAGGACTTCCAGGTTTCCGTGCGCCAGACCGGGCCTGCCGGATTCGAGCTTCAATACAAGGGACGCGACGCGACGACCACGTATAACTACAGGCCGCGCTCGGGAAGTCTTAGCGAACTGAGCGCCGCCATCGACGGTGGCAAGCCGTTTCAGCCTCTACACGGCGGTGGCGTCCGATTCACCGACACGCCCAAGGATCGAGTCTCCGAAGGCGAGCTTCTCTCGGCGGAGCTCGCCGGTGACGTGATCAAGGCCAAGTTCCGCCACGGCTCGCGGATCGTGGACTACGAATTGCGCCTGTGGCAGAAGTCGATCGTGCTGGACGTGTGGTGCGACGGCGGCGAGGCCGTCGAACTGAGTTTCGGGCGCATCGCCGGTGTCACGAATCCGAAGATCGTCCCGGTGCCGTACATCAGCTACCGTTACACGAACCCGCGTGTGTTGATGTCGGGAAGTGAGACAAAGCCGCTGTTCACGTCAGTCTGGTTCGACTGGTACCGCAGCAACGCCTCCGAGCCGTACTGCTCGCCCAAGCCGCTGCTTACCGCCGATGGCGGCGAGGCCAACGGCGGTATGCGCTACATCCCGAAGACGGACGGTCTTCGCAATAACCTCTACGAACGGGTCTTCATCACCTCGTCGCCTGTTTACGAGGAAACATTTCCGACCATCGCCAACCCTCCGTCGCTGGCGCAGGAGAAAGGAAAGCAGGTCGTGTGGACGGTCACCGCGCCGCCCACATTCCAGTCGGACCACAAGCGCAGCCGCGAGATTCGCTCCTACGGCATGGACAAGATCATGCAGCACAGCCACGAGGTGACCTGGCGCGACGACGGAGACAGCTTCACCATGCGGCTGAAAGCGGCCCCGCAAAAGGGCGGAGACGCGATGCTGCGCTGGTACCTGAAGGCGCAGAACGACATGGGCTGGACCCAGGGCGTCTACACCAACTACACCGATTTCGCGCCGGTGAACACGAACTGGAGTCCGGACCACGTGCAGCGTCTGCCCGACGGCGAGTGGCGCCGGGCATGGCCGCGCAACTACGCGCTGAAGCCCTCCAAGGCCGTCGAGTTCGACGAGTACTACGCGCAGCGGATCAAGCGGAAATTCAACCCGATGATGTCGTACACCGACGTCCACACCGCGGTACCGCCATGGGAGTACTGTGATTTCGACGCCCGCGTCCCCGGAGCGGGAACGTTCGCAGCGACATTCTACGCTTACGGCCAGTTGTTGCTGAACGATCAGAAGGAGTACGGCGTCTGCCAGACCGAGGCCACCTTCCAGTGGCTTTATGCGGGCCTCGACTCAGGCAGCTACGGCTGGGTGTATTCGGACATCAACATTCTTGGCCATCCGTTGGATGTGGCGTTCCGCCTGCACAAGATTCATCCCCTACATTGCGATTACGGCATAGGAGCGCCCGACCGCCATCTCACGGAACTGGACCCGGGCTGGAGGCAGTCGCCGAAGCGGCGGCAGTATATCGATCTGTTTCTCGCCTCGACGATCGCCTACGGCAACATGGGCTGGCTGGTGAAGGACTTCTTCGACGAGAGGCCTTTCGGTATCGAGGTGATGGCGCGGTCGTATTACATGATGCAGCAGTTGCAGCAGCAGTACGCGTATGTTCCGGTCGCGAAGATCGAATACGCGGACGGCGCCGGGCGGTTCGTCACGCCAAGCCAGGCCCAAGCGGGCGGCGCGCTGAAGGATTCGAAGGTCCACGTCGTGTACGAAAACGGCACGGAAGTGTACGTCAACGGCTCGGCGTCGTCGCCCTGGAGCGTCAGGGACAGCAACGGCAAGAGTGTCGAACTGCCGCCTTACGGCTGGCTGGTCTTCAATGCCAAGTCGAAGTTCTATGAGATGTCGGCGAACGCCGGCGGCAGGCGTATCGACTACGTCACTGCGCCGGAGTACGAGTACCTCGACGGCCGCGGGCAGTGGAGCCAGCAGGGTAATCTCGGTTCGGCCGGCGCGGTCGCGCTGCGCCAGAAGGCCGAAGGAGTGCTGGAGTTAATCGACATTTACGGAAACGGCCGGATCGGATTCCGCGCGGCGTTCGACGGCGTCCTGATGGCGTACGATCCGGACGGTGCACCTCTCGGCAAGGTCGAGACCTCGCCGCGCGAGGGATGGTGTGAGTTCACGCCGCTGGCCGGGGCGCGCTCCTACGTCTTTGCCTCGGCTCAGTAGCCTCCGGCTACTCGCGGCCAGGCCGGAAATAGTAACTGTACACGGCGCCTAGAACGATCAGCAGGGCGCCCCACCACAACTCGGTGTGAAGGTTCGCCATCACGACTTCGCGCTCGGGCGGGCTGGTGAGTCCGTAGAGGCCGAAGCCGAGAATGATGACGCCATAAATCAGCAGCAGAACGCCGATG
>DATIFQ010000146.1:0-19941 GCA_035455185.1 Bryobacteraceae bacterium
CGATGCGAATGCCGAATTCCCTTTGCCGGCTTACCGACCGTGCCATCAGCAGGTTTGCCACGTTCGCGCACGCAATCAGCAACACAAGGATGCACACCGCCATCAGAATGCGAAGTGGATCGCGGAGGTTGGACTGGAGCCCGTACGACGCCCGCCAGATTGGAACGAGCGAAGCGCCGACGCCCTTGTGAGTGTCCGGATGCGCTGCTGCAATCCTGACCGCCACTGCCCGCGCTTCATCCCGAGCCTGCTCGATCGTCACTCCGGGCTTCACGCGCACGATCACTTCGAGAAACCTCGCGTTCCTGTCGGAAGCGGCCCACGTATTCAGCGTCCCCGTCTGGATGATCATGCTCAGCGGGACCCAGACGTCCAAAGCCCCGCCCCCGATGGTTCCGGCGAAATCCGGCTGGGCGACGCCGACCACCGTATACGGGTGCCCGTTGATGCGCACCGCCCGCCCGACTACGCCGGTGTCCTGACGAAAATACGTCCGCCACAAGCGGTGGCTGATCACGGCATTCGGAAAGGCGCCCGGTATGTCGCGATCCTCCTCCGGCGTGAGGATTCGACCGAGGAACGGCTCCACGCCCAGCACGGAGAAGAAGTTGGCCGACACGACCTGGCCCAGTACGCGCTGGGGGTGATCCGGCGGACCGATCGTAAAGAATGCGACGTGGGCCGCCACCACGCCCGACGACTGCGTCATCTGCCGCTGGAAGTCGCGAAAATCAGGGTGCGGAAACTGGCCGAGCCGGCCTCCGTCCGGCGCTACCCCTTCCAGCGCCGCCAGTTCGTGTGCATTTCTTACGCCGGGAATCGGCTGCAGCAGGATCGTGTCCACCCAGCCAAAGACCGTTGTATTCGCCGCGATACCCAGTCCGAGGGTCATCACGGCAACCGCAGTGAATCCCGGGCTGTTCTTCAACACGCGGAGAGCAAAGCACAGATTCCGCCACACGTTTGACATTTTGCCACCATGAGGCCTGCAATTCTGATACCAGCCGGAAGACGCTCATTTCATTCGTTTAGGGCCGCGAGTCGGTGTCCGATTCCGGGACCGCGATTCACGCAACCGGACGGTCCTCTGCCGCCCGCCGCCGGACGAGAGGGAAACCTCGGGAGACTGCATGGTGTCCAATCGAAGTGCGACCTGCTCTTCTTTCTCTGTTACTGACAATGGCAGCGTGGGCCGACGGGGTTCCGCCAAGTCCCAGGATCGAATTACTCAAGGAAGCACTTCGGGCGAGGCAGGCCAACGCAGTCGAGGCCTTCTGGGAGAACGTCGCGACACTCGGCGGCACGCCTTTGATGGAGTGTCCGGCAGAACTCAGGCCATCCTGCTTGATAACGTTTCTGTGGCGTGGGGACGAATCGACCCAAAATGTACTGATCCGGTCCGAGGCTATGCCCGGCGCGCCGGCCGAACACCTCTTCGATCGCATCCCGGGCACCGGCATCTGGTATCGCACCTACTTGTTTCGCGATGACGCACGGTTCATGTACATGCTCTCGGTCAACGACCCGCTAACGCCGTGGGACGTCCAAGGACCAGAACGGAGAAAGCGGTACGCCGGGGTCCGTACAGATCCGCTGAATCGTTATGTGACAAATGACCCGCGCAGCGCATCCTACGTTTCCCTCCCTCGAGCACCCTCGGACCGGTGGATCGAAGACCGCGCGGGTGTCGCCCATGGTGAACTCCAAACGCACGACTTGCCGAGCGTGGCGCTTTCCGGCAAGAGGTGGGTCGACGTGTACACAACTCCGGGCTTCCAGCGCGGCGCCGGCGTCACCCCTGTTCTGATTCTCTTCGATGGCGAGGAAGCGAAAGCGCTGTCGAAGACGCCAATAATTCTCGACAATCTCTTCGCCGAGCGGCGCATACCGCAGATGATCGCAGTCTTCTTGGCGCAACCCTACGAGCGGCGGGAGACGGACCTGGCGTGCAGCGAGGCGACCAATGTCTTCCTGACCAAAGAACTCCTGCCTTGGCTCCGCGGGGAGTACAGGATCCGCACCGCAGCCGACCGGACCGTTGTCGCAGGTGCGAGCTTGGGCGGCCTCGCGGCTGCCTACGCCGCCTTGCGGCATCCCGAGAAGATCGGCCGCGTCCTTTCCCAATCGGGTTCATTCTGGTGGGGAAGGACGGATGCGGAGCCCGAATGGCTTACGAGCGAGTTCAAGTCGAAGCCGCGAGTGAATGCGAGATTCTATCTCGACGTCGGCCTGATGGAGACTGAAGGGAACGCCATCTCCCAGCTTGAAACCAACCGGCGCCTGGTGGCGGTACTGCGCTCGAAGGGCTACAAGGTCGTTTATCACGAATTCAACGGCACCCATTCGTACCCATGCTGGCGCGCTGGATTTGCGGATGCGCTCACTGCGCTGCTTTCTGATTGAATGCGGCACGTGGTCGTGCGTCTTTGGTTCTAATCGATGAACCGCGGCGAATAGAGTGGATCGCCGACGAAGACCATCTTCCAGTTGAGCTTTGGAGTGGCGAGGTACGCCGCCTCGCCGAAGGTGTATCCGTTCCAGAGACGGTTGAGCAGCGCATCGCCCACGGTGTAGCCGTTAACGTACGGCTCGCCGGTCGCGCCCCAGGTGGCGGTGATGCCACGCTCCAGCCAGAGAGGCACCCAGGCGCCGGGTTTCTGGTAGCGGATCGACTCGGCTGTGTATGAGGTAAGCTGCGCGCCGACTGCGCCGGGAGCGAACGAGTACACGTCGTTGGTGGAGAAACTGTACCATCCCCACGCCCACAGCGCGCCGGGCGCGCTCGCGATCATGCCGCCGGTCGCCGTCTGGTCGTTGAGGATACAGTCGAGGCCGGCGGAGACGCACAATTCGTACCCTCCGATCATCGTCTGGTCGGCTACATAATATCCGCCGCTCGAAGGGGACAAGTGGCGCCAATCGAAGTAACCGACACCCGACCTCCTACTGATGCCACTTTCGGCGGCGAGTGCCTTGTCGACCAGTCCGGCGGCGATTTCAGCGCTCGGTCCATCCAGCCGCGACACGATGTAGTAGGGGCCGCCGTAGGCGTTGCGCGGAAACCGGGGCATGACCTGCGGGTCGGGGCTGTAGGCCGGGTTGTCCATCGGGATGACGTCTGCGTAACGGGAGCTCATGAGGGTGAGAAACGCATCCACGGAGAGGCCGGTGGCGCCGTACGGGTGGCGCTCGATGTGCGAGGGAACGCCATAGACCGGCACGATGTAGTGGATCTTGCGCGCGAGACCGCTCGCCTTGAGAAAGGCCTTCAGCGGCTCACGGACCTCGTTCACAAACTCCTGCCAGGTGATGTTCCAACTGTCCCACGCTCTCGGGTCGCTGTCGCAGCAGGCCATCGTCGTGCGGATGTGGGCGATATTGCCCGCCGGGATTCCACGGGCGGCCGCGTACCGGGCGGCGACGTACTGGCCCGCGTTGACGCCTTCAGTGCCGGCTTCCGGAGGGGTATTGTCGTTAATGACGATTAGCACCGAGGATGGGTCTGTGGAGCCGCCCGCGCACGTCGCGATGAAGGGAGCTGGCAGGAGCGCTCCCCCAACAATCAGGGTGGAAAGCAGCCGCGTCATCTCAGGTTCACCTCAAGGAGAAATCGACTCCTTTGGGTAGAAAACTCGTGGGATTTCCCCCTAATCCGTCAACGGGAGAACCTGACTTTCCCCAACACGAACGCTCGCTGGGGAGAGGGAAATGACGGAGAATGCATGTTGGGATCGTGGAAAGGACGGATGGAAGATCAACATGGGCGAGACTGATTCCGCCATCAACACACCGGTGGTTCGCGTAGGCATCGCCGGCGCCGGGATGGCCGGCAGTTTCCACGCGGAGTGTCTGCGGCGCGTTCACGGCGTCCGGGTGAAACTTGCGGGAGTGACGTCGCTGCGTCCGGAGAGCCGCCGCGAATTTGGGATGAGCCGCGGCATCCCGGTGTTCGATTCGCTCGAGGAGATGATCGAGCACGTCGATGTGGTCGACCTTTGCTCGCCGCCGTACGCGCATAAGGACGGGATTCTCAGCGCAGCCCGCGCGGGCAAGCACATCATTTGCGAAAAGCCGCTGACCGGATTCTTTGGACCCCCGGCCGACGACGGTTTTCGCGGAAACGCATTTCCAAAAGAGAAGATGCTCGACGAGGTGTGCTCAAGCCTTCGCGAGATCGCCTCCGCGGTGTCGGAAGGCGGGAAATGCTTTGGTTATGCGGAGAACTTCGTCTATGCGCCCGCCGTCCAGAAGGAGCGTCAGATTGTTGAGAAATCCGGGGCGCAGATTCTCCGGATGCTTGGCGAGGAATCCCACAAGGGCTCGGCCTCTCCGGTGTACGGAATCTGGCGGTATGCCGGCGGCGGTTCGCTGATCGGCAAAGGCTGCCACCCGCTGACGGCGCTGCTCTACCTCAAGCGCAGCGAGGGACTGGCGCGCGACGGTTCGCCCATCCGTCCGGTGACGGTCAGCGCGCGAACGCACGAACTCACTCGTCTGCCCGGCTATCGGGACCGGAAGTTTCTTCGGACGGATTATCTCGATATCGAGGACTGCGGCTGGATGCACGTGGTCTTCTCCGACGGTACGATTGGCGACGTGGTCACCGGCGAACTCACTCTCGGTGGGATCTACGATTACGTGGAGGTCTTCGCCAATAACCACCGTGCGCGCTGCCGCCTGAGCCCGACGAACCTGATGGATGTCTACAACCCCAGCGGCCGGGAGTTCGACGGAATCTACCTGATGGAAAAGATCAGCACGCAGGAAGGCTGGTCGAACGCAGCGCCAGACGAGAACTGGACCATGGGATACCAGCCGGAGATTCAGGATTTCATCGAGTGCGCCGCTACCGGACGCGAGCCGCAGTCGGGCCTCGCGCTAGCGCTCGATACGACACTGACGATCTATGCCGCGTATGTGTCAGCCGAGCGGCGTGGCGCCGAGGTCGAAGTTCCACTGCTTGCCGAGGAGACCGCTCGGGCTTGAAGGCCCCCATCCCCCGGGCGGAAGAACAGGCGCGCCTACGAAACACGAAGCTATTCAGAACGTATAGGAAAGCCCGATCAGCGGAACCACCTTGTCTTTGAGGCCTCCGTCATCGAGCCGGAACAGCAAGTTTCCGGTAAGCAACAGCGAGCCGGCGATATTCAACTTGGCTCCGGCGGCAGCGCTTGTGATGTTGAACGACTCCGTGGCGAAACGCGTGTTCGCATAGGTAACTTGGCCTGCCCCCGGATTCGAGAGTTCCGGCGCCGGCGAAACAAAAGTGGTCGGCAGCGCCCGGGCGGCCTTGAAAACCCGTTGTCCCAAGAGATCGAATGCAAGCGTCAGCGGCCGTGCAACGCCAACGTCGGCGCCTGCCGTATACGTGAACTGGTTTGCCAGATGACCTTTTCGGTTCGCCGAAATGTCGCCGGCCAGGAGCGAACTCTGGTTGACTTGATAACCCACGGTGAAATGCGGAGCCACCCGGCCAACGCGGGCGGAGTATGCGATAAAAGGTCTCAGCCCGAACGCGCCCGAACCGAGAAAGTTCCGTTCATCACCGCTCGGCACGTACAGGTCCGCCGCCACCGCGAACGAAGAGGACTCCCAACGTTTCACTGTGCCCTTCAACCGGATGATTACATCTCCAATTCCCGTCGCCGAGCCGGAGCTGGTAAACGTTTTCGCAATGCTTCCATCCCGGTTCTGCGAATCGAAATAGTGAGCCTGTCCAAACGTGGGATTCGGCGGGGCAATCCTGTGAATCTGCGCGTCCGAAGCGACTTTCATCTTCAAGTCCAGAATGGGAATGGCGACCGACACATCAATCCGGTTCGTCAGGCCAACCGTGCCGAATATCGTGAACTGGTTGAGAGTCATATCGACCGAGTTCCTGGCGGTGACGAAATCTTTCTCGTATTCTGCCCCCGTTTCCTGTTCATGCGTAAAAACGGTCGGCATGCTGTCAAGGGGGATGCCGTCGATACTGTCAAACGAGAAGCGCTGGTACGCGAATCCGAGGAAGAACTTTCCCCGGCCAATCGTCTCGGCCCGCTCGGTCAAAATAGGGCCGAAGCTTTGGGCCGACCGAGTGAATACCCCCGTGGCCGAGTCGAAGACATAGGTGAAACCCGATGCCGGTGAGGCGATGGGCAACCGCGTCAGCTCGCTGGCAACCGCGCCGTTGAATGGCCGGAAATTCGACTGGAAGACACTGAGAAAGTGAGCTTCATGGAATGGATTCGGCAAGACAAAGCCCTCCGAACCGTACAGGTTCGGAATGAGGCATCCCAAGTCACTGCTGTTCGCGCAAGTATTGACCTGAGAGTAAGCTTGCGTCCCCAAAAGTGTGAGGCAGAGAGTGAGAGACGACACCAATCCTTTTCGCGCCAACATGTTTCCCTCCGAGGTGTTACCGAGAGGCTAGCAGAGCGACCAGAAGCCTGTCAATGTATTGATTTTAGGGCCTTTATGTGCCTGTTAGCCTGCTTAGTTGAGGGGTGACAAGCTGACGATGCGCCACTCATTCCCCTCTTTTTTCAACCTGAACAGCGCAACATCATTGGCGGTCTGCTCCGCGCCGCGGTTATCTTTCACCGTAAGCATACGAACACAGCGGACCGTAGCCGTCTCGCCCGCGACCTGCGGCTCCTCCGGTTTCAGTTGAAAGCTGATTACCTGGAAGACACTAAAGGACTTGCGGATCTGGTCGAACTGGTTGTTAGGCATGTTCACATACAATGCCCGCACCCCTGCGGCGTCCCTCCGCCTGTAGGCCTCCTCGTAACGGCTGACCGTCGCCCGGACGGCAGCCCCCTCCGATCGCTGCTGCTGCTCCTGTTGAAGCTGGGCGATCTGTTTCCTCGCTTCGCCCACAAAAGTGCCCCTGGGATGCTTTGCCAGGAACGCCTCGAGTGACGCGAGATTATTTCTGTTGGTTGCCGACCACTCCAGTTCCTCGATCCTCGCCTCCGCCTCCCGAGCAAACCGCCCTCCGGGATAGCGGGTGAGGAACTCCGCCAAGTCCGAGATGTCACGGCTGTCCCTGACGTGCTGCCATTGCTGCGCCTCAAGCTCAGCCGGACTGGGCTGTGGTGGAGGCGGCGGGCTTACGGCCTTAACCGGTGCTGGCTCCGGTGCCGGCCTTGGAATCGGCTGGAGCCGAAGCTGGTCTGTGCCAAGCTGGAGGCGCTCGCCGGGAGAGAAAGAGCGGCTGATGGCGGCGGGTTGGTAGCCATCTTTGCTCAGCTCGATCCGCCGCTCGCCCGGCTGCACTTGTACCGAGAAAACTCCGTTCCCGCCCACAGCGCCGGCAAGCTTTCGGTCCACGGCGACGGTTGCGCCGGGAACTTGGCCGGTGATTGTCAGAACCGCCTCCAGAGGCTCTAACCGGAAAGGTGCGCGTACCTGCTCGCCTTTCCGCACCGCCGCTCGAACAACGGGTGGAACGACACGATAGCCTTGCTTTTCAACACGAACTTCGTATTCTTTCGCGTCAAGTGGGATGCTAAGTTCTCCCCGTTCTGTCCGGCGAGGCCACTGCTTGCCGCCAATGTAGACGACTGCGTCATCCAGCCCGGTCTGAACGAGCAGGATCCCGCGGTCCCGAGCGGAAGTGAGATAAGTGACCAGCGACGGCTGGGTGCCGACCGCGAACACAAGCTTACGCGGAGCCGCTCCGCCGCCGACCTGAAGCTCGTGCGTTCCGGCTGAAACGCCCTTGAGTGTCAGTTGACCGCCCACGAAGCGGCCCACCAGCGTGCCGTCCAATACGGCTTCTCCGTTGCACCTCGCGCAGTTCACAGCCACCTCATTGCCAAACGCCGTCACAACGACGGCGTCTGCATCTCGCGTCGATGGTGGCGAACTGAGCAGCGGCCGCTTCGCCTCGGCGGTTTCAAAAGTCAGCTTGACATCACCGTCTCCGCCCTTCGCCTCCAATTCGTGCCGTCCCGGGCCAAGGTTGTCGGCGATGAACTGTCCGTCTCGTAACCGGCCGGCCGTTCGTCCGTCAAGCGTGACGCTCCCGTCAGCGAAGGTGGTTGTAAGTTGCACGGTGGAGGGGAGCGCCGATAGCGCGATTTCAAGGCTCACAGGGGCAGAGTTCTTGACGACGGTGGTCTTCCTCGTTTCGGTTCGATAGCCCGGCAATTGCACCTCGAACGCGTAATCACCGGGCGCCAACTGAAGACGGCAATCGGGTGGAGTGCAGCTCCCGTCCTTGTAACGGACCACTGCGCCGGCGGGGGAGGTTCGAACCTCGACTGGAATAGTACCGCCCGGCGGGGCGTTGATCTGTCGTATAACAAGAACCGCACCTACGCCTGCTACCAACACGGCAGCCACCGCTATCGCGCGGCGTGGTGTGATCAGGGGTGAGCGCTCGGCAAGCTTGGGCTCCAACTGCTGCGGGACTTCCTGTGGTGGTCGCGCCTCGTCAAGCTCACGGCCTGCGCGCGCCGTTTGGATCTGATTCCGCAGCTCGAGGAGTCGCGCCTCCTGCGGATGCTTTTTGAGGGCTGCCTTGAGCGACTTCCGCGCCTTGTCGAATTCCCCGGCTTCCACCAGCGCCTGGACCTCACGCACAGCGTGCTCAATCGCCTCGGCTTTCTGCTTCTGCTTTAACGCTTGGCGCGCCTGTCTCAAAACTTGCTCGAGTTGCGCCTCTCCGGTGAACTCCACTGACGCCACTTCCAGGACGCGGATCGCCTCCTCAGGCTTTCCAGCTTGGACGAGCGCTTCTCCGTTAGCCACAGCCGTTTGTACAGCGGCAACCCGGCGCCGTTCCTCGCGCCCCTTTGCGATCCGCTCAGTCAGCGGTGCAAGCGCAGGGTCGTCACCGTGCTCCCGCCGGACAGCGGCGATGACGGCGACCGCCCTCTCGAATTCGCCGGCCTCAACCAGCGACTGAACTTCCCGCTCAGCGCGTTCAACCGCCTCGGCTTTCTGCTTCTTCTGTAGCGCTTCCCGCGCCTGTCTCAAAGCTTGCTCGAGTTGTGCCTCTCCGGCAAACTCCGCTGACGCCGGTTCCAGGACGCGGATCGCTTCTTCAGGTTTTCCCGCTTGGATTAGCGCCTCCGCGTTCGCCGCAGCCGTCTGGACGGCGACTGCGCGGCGCCGCCGCTCTCTAACGCTTTCAATCCGCTCCGTGAGGCGTGCCAGCGCCGGGTCGCCACCATGCTGTCGCCGCACGGCCTCTATGACATCGAGCGCCTTGTCGAATTTCTCAGCCTCCACCAGCGCATGCACTTCACGCTCGGCTCGCTCAACCGCCTCGGCTTTCTGCTTCTTCTGTAGCGCTTCTCGCGCCCGTCTCAAAACTTGCTCGAGTTGCGCCTCTCCGGTGAACTCCGCTGACGCCGGTTCCAGGACGCGGATCGCTTCTTCAGGTTTTCCCGCTTGGATTAGCGCCTCCGCGTTCGCCGCAGCCGTCTGCACGGCGACTGCGCGGTGCCGCTCCTCTCGTGCCCTCCCGATCCGCTCTGTGAGTTCTGCCAGCCCCGGGTCGCCACCGTGCTGTCGCCGCGCGGCCTCTATGACATCGAGCGCCTTGTCGAATTTCTCAGCCTCCACCAGCGCATGCACTTCACGCTCGGCTCGCTCAACCGCCTCGGCTTTCTGCCTCTTCTGTAGCGCTTCCCGCGCCTGTCTCAAAACTTGCTCGAGTTGCGCCTCTCCGGTGAACTTTGCTGACACCGGTTCCAGAACCTGGACTGCTTCCTCGGGTCGTCCGGCCTCCAACCGGGTTTTCGCTTCGGCGAGAGCGGATCGAATGGACGCGATTCGCTCCTGCCCCGCCTTAACCTCCTCCAGGAGTTGCAGCAGCCTGGCGTCTCCGGCAAAGGACCGCAAGGCGTCTTCGATGACGCCGAGTGCGCGTCCATACTGATCCGATTCAACAAAGCTCCGCGCTTCCCGGACAAGAACTTCGATTTCAGCCGCGCGCTTCTGGGCACTGAGTTCCTTCTCAGCAAGCGCCAGAAGCCGGCCGATATCCTCGTTCTCCGGAACTTCGCGCCTCAGTGTGCTCAAGCGCTCGAACGCCTGCAAGAACGCCGAATTCCGCAGCTCTTCCGTGGCAGCGGCGAGCTCCGTTCGTATTCGCTCAGCCTGCTCTCGCTCGGCCCGTTCGAACTCCGCGCGCCGTGTGTTGAGCGACTCGATCAGTGCTTTGGCTTCGGCGGAGTCGCTTTGTTCCGAGTCCAATTCGGCGAGCGCGGCGGCAGCCTGGTCGAAGAGGTTTTGATCGAGCAATTCCTGCGCCGCGCCAAGCACCTGCTGGAACCGTAAACGGCGCTCCTCGCGTTCAGCCGCGGTCTGAACGCTCTGAACGAAGCGCGCGACATCAGTGCATTCCGGGTCGATTTGCGCGGCCTCGGACGCGATTCGAAGTGCCGCACTGTAGCCTTTCTGAAAAAAATGCTTGCGGGCTTCGGCCAGCAGTTGTGCCGCTGCGCGGCTCCGTTCGAGCAACTCGCGCGCCTGCTGGAGCCGGCCCTTCAACTTTTCGTTTTCCGGGTACACTTGCAGCGCGGATTGGAAACGTTCCGCTGCTTCGGCGAACCGGCGTTGCTTGAGCGCATGGTCGCCTTCCGCCAAGATGGCATCGATGCGCGATTGAAGACGCCGGGATTGGAGCCGCTGCTGCACTTCGTTCCGAAACTTCCGGCCCGCCGTATTGGACGGATCGAGAGCGAGCGCTTCCATCACGTGCGCCTCAGCCCGCTCCAAGTCATCCTCGGCGAAGCAGTTGCGGGCATCGTCCAAGAGAACGGATGCCCGTTTCTGCCGAAGTTCGAGCAGGATCGGTTCCGTGTCGATCTGCAGTTCACGAAGGCTCTGGTAGCGTAACTCGCGCTCCCGATGTAAAGCGCGGCGGACCACTTGCTCAAGGGCTTCGGGGCACTCTGGAGTGTGGTTGCGGATCGGCTCGGGATCGACTGAAGTGATCTTGTAAAGCACCGCTCCAGCGTCGGCGGCGTGAAAGGGGTGCTTCCCGGTCAGTAGCTCGTAGTAGGTGACTCCATAGGCAAAGATGTCGCTGAGGGCGTCGACGTCGGCGCTCATGATCTGCTCGGGAGACATATAGAGCAGCGTCCCGATCACGTCGCCCTGGCGAGTGAGGCGGGGCGACGTGCTATCCCGCGTCAGCCGAGCGATGCCAAAATCCAGGATTTTGACAGTTCCGTCTGGCAGCAGCCGGATGTTGGCGGGCTTGACATCGCGATGGACGACACCATTACGATGCGCGGAGTACAGGCCTTCGGCGACCTGCATCATGATGTTCACCTTCTGCAGCATCGTCAGTGGAGTACGGTTCGCAATGATCTGGCTGAGATCGTCGCCCGCGAGGAACTCCATCGCGATGTACGGCATCCCATCGTGTTCGCCGAAGTCGTAAATGGTGACGATATTCCGGTGGTTCAGGCTGCCAGCCGCTGAGGCCTCGTTTCGGAAGCGCTTCAGCAGATCTGTGCCTTCTCCGGTTAAGACCTTGATTGCGACGAGCCGTCCGACAGTGGGATCATAAGCGCGGTAGACCCGGCCGTAGCCCCCGCGGCCAAGTTCCGCCTGGATCTCGTAGCGCCCAATATGCTTGATTGAGGCCTCTGCCATGGGGAAACTAGCCCGGTCGGCGACGATGATCCCAGCCCAGGGAATATCTAAGATAATACCAGCACAACAATAGTCACTCAACTTTTTCCACTTCAGTAGTATGGGGTGTCGTCTCAACGGTTCGGCTGGCGATCGTGCTCACTACCCTCAACTGCCGTGCGCAGCGATCCGAAACTGCTTGCAGAATCCGTTGGATCGTGGTTTCATTACTAGATAGAGCGTGGCTGGGCGACAAGACGCTCTGGGATAACAGTTCTCATCAATTCGGGCATGATCTCTGCGTGTGGTCTCAGCGACACTGGTTGTGTGCGCACTGACAACCAGGACCGGTTATTGGTGGACGATGAACTGGGGTTCTACGCAATCGCTGATGGTATGGGTGGCCACAGCCATGGCGAAGTCGCCGCGGAGCTGGCGATCTCGACCATGAAGTACTACCTGGAGTCGTCGCACGATCGGGCCGACATTAGCTGGCCCTTCGGGTTTGATTTCGATCTGTCCGTTGATTCAAACCGCCTCATTACGGCGATTCGTCTGGCCAACCACCAGGTGTGGAAGCGGGCGGAAGAAAAACCCGAATACGCCGGAATGGGGACAACGGTAGCGGCCCTGCTGATTCATGACAATCAGGCCGCGGTAGCGAATGTCGGCGACAGCCGCGTTTACCTTTTTCGCAACGGCGACCTCAAACAGATCACAACGGACGACACTTGGCTCAACGCCATCCTTCAGCGCGGGCCGAACTACGCTCAGCTCCGAAGCCATCCTCTGCGCAACATGCTCACACAGGCGGCCGGGTCCCAATCCGATGTTTCGGTCCACAATGCCGCCCTCGAAGTACAAGCAGGGGATCGCCTTCTGTTGTCCAGCGATGGCCTCCATGGAGTCGTCGAAGACGAAGAGATACGCGGCATTCTTGCCACGGGCGGTTCCATCGAGGAACTGGCCGCGCGGCTGCTGGGAGCCGCCCGAACACAGGGTGCCCCGGATAATGTTTCCTGCATTTTGCTGAGTTTTGGAGACAGGTGACCGGCGTGGGCGAGCTTTTCGGCAGATATGAAATCATCGAGGAGATCGGCAGAGGGGCCATGGGGACAGTGCATCGTGCGCACGACACGGTGCTGGACAGAGCAGTCGCGATCAAGAGGATGCGCAGCGGCCCGCGCGTCGATCCGGAGCTGACGAAGCGGTTTTACAGGGAAGCGCAAGTCGGTGCACGCTTACAGCATTCGAGCATCGTGACCGTGTACGACCTCGGAGAGCACGAGGGGACTTCGTTCATCGTCATGGAACTGCTCGACGGAATCGATTGGCGCAAGGTCATCATCGAGAGGCGCGCCATGCCTGCTGCGAAAAGGATTGAATTGATGGCGCAGGTCTGCGATGGTTTGGCTCACGCCCACCGGCACACGATCGTGCATCGGGACCTCAAGCCCAGCAACCTGTTCATACACCAGGACCATCAGGCAAAGATCCTCGATTTCGGGCTCGCGCGCATGCCCACTTCCTCTCTGACCCTGACGGGCAGGGTGTTGGGAACACCAAACTATATGGCTCCGGAACAGATACTTGGCCAGCGCGTCGATTCGAGATCGGATCTGTTTTCGGCCGCGATTGTGTTCTTCGAGTTTCTGACGGGAATACACCCGTTCCGCGGGCCCATTGTGCCGCGGCAGATCGTGGACGGTGAGCCCGAACGCTTAGTCAACATAAACCCATTGCTGCCGGACTCATTGGGGCTGATCTTCGAAAGAGCCCTTGCCAAATCGCCGGATGCAAGGTATCAAGACGCGGCGGAACTGGCCTCAGACCTGCGTGCGGCAGTTCGCGAGGTTCCGGAAGAGCCTGGCGCTCAAGTGCCGCTTTCGCCTGAAAGTTCCAGCCTGAGTCCGGAAAGTCAAACACAGGTCTCTGCGCCTGACGCTCCCTTGTATGCGGCTGACGCCGACACCGAGACCATCGTGTACCTCGCACCCGAGACGAGACCGGTGCCTCCGGGACCCAACGAAGGCAGCTCGCACAAGTAGTTGGATCAGGACGGCTTTGGCGATTCGTCAAGGAACGCTTTGATGCCTTCCAACGAAGCAGCCCAGACTCTCACGGGTGCGTCGTATCCCTTAAGCCTGGCATCGTGCGGCTGAAAATGGTGTTCTCGCACAGGACTGAAGTGTAGCGCTTCGAAGGTAGAAGCGCCGATGACGACATCCGCGCCGATGTCTTTGGTAGCGGACTCAATGCGGAACGCTGCGTTGACGGCGTCCCCGAGGGCCGTGTAATCCGTAAATGTGCGCGTGCCTGTATTCCCGACCGAAGCGTAACCGGTATTGATGCCGGCGCCGATCCGGATTGGCGCCGGCAGCTGAAAGTCCGCCTCCAGCGCAGACGTCGCTTCAGCGAATTCGACGAGTGCTTGCAGAATCTGCGCCAGGTCGCGGCTCGCTGCCCCCGGCTCACTGTGCAGCCACGTAGACATAATGGCGTCGCCGATGTACTTGAGAGCCCACGTTCCGTGCCGCTTCATAATCTCGCTCGCATGGCGGAACCACGTGCCAATGGCCTCGCTCAACACGCTCTGTTCCGTGCGCTGTGTCAGGCGGGTGAAATCGCGAATGTCCACGACTAGAACCGTAAGAAACTGCCGCTGAAAGCAGGCTTCCGTGGCGGCTGTTTCCGCCATCACGCTGCTTGCCGGGTCCGAGCCCCCGCCGGGCCAGTGAAACGTAAAAACAAATCCGCCGATAGACACTCGGTCGCCGTCCCTCAGGAGCGCAGGGGTGCTGACACGCCGGTCGTTGACGAAAGACCCGTTCTGACTACCCATGTCGATGAGATAGTAATCGCCCGAGTCGTCGCGCTGAATGATCGCGTGATCGCGGGAAACACGCTTGCTCGCGAGGGCGATATCACACGCGTCGTTGCGGCCGATTCTCCACATATAGCCGCTCATCAGGGGGAACTCACGCTCACCCCCCGCATCCGGCACAACAAGGTAAGGGAACCCAGATCCCAGCAAGATACTCTCTCCCCTCCACCCTATTATGTACCCGTGCGCGATTCGATGCGAAAGCGCTTGGGGAACTGACGCCCATGGCCTCGACCTGCCTGGTGATTCAGCCGAGCGGCGTGGCGCCGAGGTCGAAGTTCCGCTGCTTTCCGAGAAGACCGCGCGGGTTTGAAGGCCCCCAGTCCCCCGGGCGGCTTCAGCACGCTCTCACTCTCAAAGGCAGACGTGCCAGCCTTCCGTTGCGCCGAGCGTGTTGTCGAAGAACAGGCGCGCCTGCTGGACGATTTCGAAGACCGTTTGATCGTCGTGCCATGGGTCGTGGTGGAACAGGATCAGCGTCTTGACCCTTGCCTCGTGGGCGACACGGGTCGCCTCCAGCCAGGTGCTATGACCCCATCCTTTATGGCTCTCGTATTCCTCGGGGGTGAACTGGGCATCATAAACGAGGACGTCAGCTCCCTCGGCGTACTGGCGGAGCACATTGTCGAGCTGCGGATGGCCGTGCTCGAGGTCGCTCGCGTGTACGATCACCTTCTCTCCCGCCTCAATCCTGTATCCCACCGCTCCCTGGGGATGATTCAACGGAAACGGATGGATCACGAGGTCCGCAAGCTTGAAGGGTTTGTCGTCCAGTTCCGCGAACTGCCGCCGCGCCGCCAGAACCTCGAAAGCAATCGGGAAATAGGGCCTCGACATCTGTCCCTGCAACTTCTCCTCGATCGACCCCAAAGCTTGTCCCGTGTAGAACGTCGCGTCGGTTTCCGGTCGGTACAGCGGCGCGAAGAACGGGATACCTTGAATGTGGTCCCAATGAAAGTGCGTCAAGAGGAAATGGACGGACAACCGGCTGTTTCCGGATTCCTGAAGAAGCGTCTGGCCAAGTTTTCGCAGGCCGCTTCCCGCATCGAGTATAACCACCTGGTCGTCAGGTGACCGGATTTCGATGCAGGCGGTATTTCCGCCGTAACTCAGGTTGTCGATTTGGGGGGTGGGCGTTGACCCTCTGACCCCCCAGAACTTCAGCCGCAGACCGCCGTTGCCGCCCATTAGGTACCCTCTTCGCCGAATCCGCCGGTTCGCCACAACCCAGTTTGACTTACTCCTGGCCCTGCCGGCTCGCTACCCAGATAATTCCCGAATTATCTCACAAATAGCACAGCATTACATCACTTAATGTCAAAATAACCACCGTAAGGACCGGGGTGCGGCGATCTCAGATGGTGGAGGAACCTCCGATGAGGCGCTGAAAGATGGAGCGCTTCTTTTTGTCAACGCCGGCCACGGGCGGCGGCGCGACAGGCACGCAGCGCTGAGGGTGTTGTGAATTCCCGAAGTCGGGGCTATACAGGTTATAAATCTCGACGGTGACTCCGTGCTTCACCTGCTGGATCCCGAGCTCGTGGAGATTCTGCCGCCATTCGGAAAGTTCACTGAGAATTTCGGCGATAGCCTTGGAGACGAGGATGTGGTCCGCGTCCGCGCAGTCCATTACTCTTTGCGCCAGATTGATGCCCCCGCCGGCAACATTCCGGGCTTTGTTGATGTCCACCGTTCGATAAACGGGTCCTGCGTGCGCCCCCATGCGGAGCCTGATGAACTTGTGATTTTTGAGCGCTCGCGCGATCTCCACCGCGCACTCGACCGGTGACATAGGGCTATCGAAAAAGACGAGCGCCATTCCGTCGCCCGTTGGAATAAGAACGATCTGATCGCTCCGGCTCGCCCGCAGGTAGGGCTGCGTTGAGAGCACAACGGAAGACAGGTCTTCGACCGCGCGCGCCTGGGTGTCCATCAGCAGCTTCGAATAACCCACGATGTCCAGAAACAAAACATAGGCCATCCCGAGCACCGGCTGCGACGGCGCTTCAAACGCCGGCGCCATGGTAGCGGTATCGACGCCCCGGACGGCTACTGGAATCGCGTTCTTCCGGGAAGTAGCCGCCGCCAGGTCCGCCAGCAGATCGTTGACTTCCGCGTACCGGTCGTCGGGCTGCTTGGCCAACGCCTTCTGCGCGATGCGCTCGAGCTCCGGCGTAGCTTCCGGCCGGAGGCTCGACATTGGCGGCGGATCATCTTCCATGATGGCGAACGTGAGCGAGACAAAATTGTCGGCCTCGAACGGTAGCCGGCCGGTGATCATCAGGTACATCAGGATGCCGAGAGACCAAACGTCGGCGCGCTGATCGATCCTTCCGCCCTTGAGCTGCTCTGGCGCCATGTATGCTGGTGTTCCTAGCACGACGCCCGCCTGCGTGAGCGCGGAGGGTGCCGCCTGAAGTTTCGCCAAGCCAAAGTCGAGAATCTTCACCGACCCTTCGCGAGTCAGGAGCACGTTACCGGGCTTGATGTTCCTGTGGATGATTCCTTTCAGATGGACTTGCGCTAGGCCGCGGCCGATCTGACTGATGATGTCGACGGCCTGCTCTAAAGGCAAAGGTCCCTGTTTAATCTTCTCCGAGAGCAGAACGCCTTCGTAGTGCGCAAACGACGTGAACAATTGTCCATCGTCAGTCTGCTCCATCGAATAGAACGTGCCTATGTTTGGGTGATCCAGCGCCGAGGCGGCCTTTGCCTCCAGAAGGAACCGGGCCTTCGCGGTTTCGTCGCGTGCGACCTCCCGTTGGAGGAACTTGAGCGTAACAATTCGATCCAGGTTCAGGTCCTGGGCTTTGTAGATTGGCCCCACACGACCATCGCCGAGTTTTTCGATGATCTTGTAGTGCTTGATGGTCTGTCCGATCATGACGTCGTGCCGGTTAATTATATCGCAAGTAGGAGCCGATAGTGTCATGATTGCGAAACGAGAAAAGAACCTGTAACTAAGAAATAATTTCAGAGTCAATTCACCGGTAACAATGTCCTGGCACCGGCGCATGACCAGGTTACATCGGAGGTGACGGCGGCGGAAAAAGGAAGTAGACTGGAAGGCCGGGATGCCGGCCACCTTCTGGTACGTCCGCGGCGGATCCTCCGCGGGCGCGGAATCCGGGCGTCCCAACTCAAGTTCGAGCGCTGAGGAGCTGGCGAATGTCCTTCATCGTATCCGACCCCGTGGCCTGGCTTTCATCCATCCGGCTGCACGGAGTTCTCGAAGAGATAGGCCTGTCCATCATCATTGCCTCCGCCGTCGGTTACGTGGCCCATCGGTTGAAACAGCCCATCATCCTCGCCTATCTGCTGGCCGGGTGTCTGCTCGGCGAGAAACTGGGGGTTGGACTTCTCAAGAACCCGGAGAGCATCGAACTGATCTCTGAGATCGGCCTGGTGCTGTTGCTGTTCGTGATCGGGCTGGAACTGGATCTCACGAAGATCATGGTTTCCGGCAGACAGTTGCTGGTTGCGGGGTTGGGTCAGTTCGTGGTCTGCGTGGCGCTTGGACTGGGTTTCTTTGGACTCTGGGGCCTCTCGCCAAGCCAGGACTGGCTCGCGGTGTTGTACCTTTCGCTGCTCGCCTCTCTCAGCAGCACCGCGATTGTTGTCAAGTTGCTGTATGACAAGTTTGAGCTCGACACGCTTCCGGGACGCCTGACGCTCGGCATCCTCGTTTTCCAGGACGTATGGGCGATTCTGATCCTGGCGTTCCAGCCAAACTTCCAGGATCCGCGGATCGCCATCATCGGAAGCACCGTGCTCAAGGGCGTGGTGTTGTTCGTGGTGGGCTTCTTCGTCAGTAAGTACCTCCTGCGCTTTGTCTTCGAGTCGGTGGCCAAGTCGCCGGAGATGGTAGTCACGCTCAGCATTGGTTGGTGCGCCGCCGTCGCGGGCGTGGCCCAGGCTTTGGGCCTTTCTAAGGAGATGGGAGGGTTGGTTGCCGGCTTCGCCATCTCGAACTTCCCATACGGAATCCACGTTTCGGCGAAGGTCTTGCCCCTGCGGGACTTCTTCCTCACGCTGTTCTTCATTTCGCTCGGGATCAAGATCCCGACTCTTGAGCCGCGGCTTGTCCCGGCCCTCGGAGGTCTCGTCCTGTTTGTCGTCCTCTCGCGGTTTCTTTCCGTGTACCCGCTGCTGTCGGTGGCCGGCAGTGGCCGCCGGACCTGTTTCATCACCAGCCTCAACCTCTCGCAGGTCTCCGAGTTCTCTCTGGTGATCGCCGCACTGGGGGTCAACTACAAGCACATCAACGACGACGTAATGACGCTCGTTCTTTACGCCCTGGCGATCACCTCGGTGGTGTCCTCGTACACGATCAAGTACAGCCAGCCGTTGTTCGTGCTCTACGACCGTGCACTGAACCGGATCGGCTGGAGGCAAAAGGGCACGGAGGCGCCGGAGGTCGCCGCGGCTGGCCACGGACAGCACTCGATTGTCCTGCTGGGCTTTCATCGGGCCGCGCGAGCTTTTGTCGAGAGCCTCAGTCGGGCTGGCAGCCCGCTTTTGAAGGAATTACTGGTCGTCGATTTCAACCCGGAGGTCCTCAGCGAGATGAGAGCGCGGAACGTCGCCGCTATCTTCGGTGACATCGGAAGCCCGGACACACTGCTCCACGTCCACCTCGACCAGGCCCGTGTGATCTTGAGCACCATTCCCGACATGCTCCTGAAGGGGACGAGCAACCTGCAGTTGGCCCGCGTATGCCGGTCACTGTCGCCGAACGCAAGAATCGTGAGCGTGGCGGACTCCGGCGCCCAAATCCAGGACCTTATCGACGCGGGCGCGGATGACGTCATCCTGCCGTATGATCTGCACGGGGACCGGTTGGCCGAAATGGTTCAGACACTGGGTTCTGAGCAGAAGTTCGACCATGCTCGCAATTGATCGGATTTTCGGCGCGCCTCGGCTGCACTTAGCGGTTTGTGGAAAGCCGTTCAATAGACGTACTAGACCAGCCGTGACACGTCATCGGCAATTATTGCTTTGCAAAGCTTGACAACTGTGATAGATTATACCTACCTGTCTAACGCGAAATCTGGCATCACTGGGAAGCAAAGCGTTTTGCGTTAGAACTGTCTGGGAGCTGCAGAAACAGGAGTGGTTGCAGCACTGGGATCTCGATCGGGTTCACATTGAGAGGGGACACATGGGGAGCAGAAGAGACTTTCTGAAGGCTAGTGTTGGCGCGATCGCAGGAGCTGGGGCGTTTTGGTCGTCGTTGCGAGTCGCAAAGGGGCAATTTCCACCTCCGCCGCCGACTTCTCCTCCACTTGAGCCTTTCGTCGATCCTTTGCCGCTGCCGCCCGTCTTGCGGCCGGTCCGCCCGGGGTTTTGGTTGGGGCGCTGGTGGGGGCTCGCCCGGGCTCTGGGACCTCACTACGAGCTGCCGATGCTGGAGGTGAGTCAGAAGCTGCACCGAGACCTTCCTCCGACTCGCGTTTGGGGGTATGGCGGAATGTATC
>DATIFQ010000147.1:0-3558 GCA_035455185.1 Bryobacteraceae bacterium
CCCAGGCCGGATACGGCCGTTGTCCCTCGCGATGAACAGGTACCGTACATCTCCAGCCCGGCGAGGCGCCCAAGCTGCAATAGTGCCGTGCCGACCCCGCCCGCCGCGCCGTGAATCAACACGCGCTGGCCCTGTCTGACCCTGGCGGAACGATGCAGCATCTGGTACGCCGTGATGTAGTTCAGCACGAGGCTGACGGCCTCGGCGGCGTCCAACCCGGACGGCACAGGAACCAGTTCACGTTGGGGCAGGCAGACGAACTCTGCGTACGCACCGTGGATCGGCAGCGCGGCAACGATCCGGCCTGGTTCGATTCCAGAGACACCGTCGCCGAGCCGTTCCACCACGCCAACCAGATCCCACCCCGGCGTGAAGGGCACCGGGGGCGTCTCGGGATGAACGCCCTCGCGCGCCATTACGTCGGGCAAGGAGACGCCTGCGGCCAGCACTCTCACCCGTACCTCACCGTTCTTCGGCTCGGGGCACTCTTCTTCAACCACCCGAAGTTCCTCGGGACCGCCGTAGCGAGTGACCATAATGCGCGTGTGTATGATGGACCTCCTCCTCTCTTGCCGGCCACTCGAGCTCGTGCGGCGTAACGCTCAGGTCAAGCTGCGGGGGCTCAGGCCTTCCTTTGGTGCCGAAGGGGGGACCCGAACCCCCGCGGGTTTCCCCACCAGCCCCCGGAAGCTTCCGATCAAGCCGTGTGCATCTTTACCCACGCGACGTAGCGGTTCATCCATTCCTGAAGGAATTTTATCGTACCCGTGTTGGTGATATCGCCGGCCTCATCGAAAAACCCGTCCTTGACATGGAGGAACACTTCCGGCTGGCCAAGCGTCGGCACATCCAGGTAGGCGAGGACGTTTCGCAGGTGCTGTTGCGCCAAGGCCGAGCCGATCTGGCCGATGGATGCGCCCAAAACACCTGCGGGCTTGCCCGCCCAGGCATTTTGACCGTAGGGGCGGGAAGCGTTGTCGATCGCGTTCTTTAGCACGCCGGGGATCGAGCGGTTGTATTCGGGAGTGACGAAGAGCAGGCCCTTGGCCGCCGTAATCTCTCCTTTCAGCCGTTTGACGGATGCGGCCTGGTTAGCATCGTCGTCCTGATTGTAGAGCGGCAAATCGTCTATATTCAGGAACTCGAAGGAGAAGTCGGACGGCGCCAGTTTGACGAGGGCCTTTGCAAGTTTCCGATTGATCGAATCGCGACGCAGGCTGCCGACGACCACGGCGATACGGTATGGTTTCATGACGCTTGACCTCCCGATCGGTTAATTAGGCTCCCCGGAACGGTTCCTTGCGATGATCCCCCAATTTCATCCCGATGCTTGGAGCCCGCGAGCTCCATCTGAGCCACATTTCCGATTTTACGAAAAAAGGGACTTCGGCGAGAAGCCGAAATCCCTATGAGTACTGCGATGGTGTCGAAGGGGGGGCTCGAACCCCCACGGGTTTCCCCACCACCCCCTCAAGCCGCCCTACCCCTCAGGAGGGATCGCCCCAATTTCCTTGGACCCCTCGAAAACGAAAGGGCTCTCGTAACCGACTTGAAACGTTGCGGTTGCGGCATCGATCTGATCATCGAGAAGGTGGAGAACGGGTCGAAGGAGAATACGATGCGAAAGCGAAAATTGGGAAAAAGCGGTCTGGAAGTTTCGGCTCTCGGGTTGGGCTGCATGGGGATGAGCTTCTCTTACGGTCCGCCCGCAGACAAGAAGGAGATGATTTCCCTTCTCCGAACAGCCGTGGAACGCGGTGTAACGTTCTTCGATACGGCAGAGGTGTATGGCCCCTTCACGAACGAGGAGCTGGTCGGTGAGGCGCTTTCCCCTCTGCGCGACCAGGTGGTAATTGCCACCAAGTTCGGTTTCAACCTCGATCCGGGGTCGGATCCCAGGGGGGTACAGGGGGCGCCCGCCCTGAATAGCCGGCCAGAGCACATCAAGCAGGTCGCTGATGCCTCCCTCAAGCGGCTCAAGATCGATGCCATCGATCTGTTCTATCAACACCGGGTTGACCCGGACGTGCCAATCGAAGATGCAGCGGGAGCGGTGAAGGACCTTATCAAGGAAGGCAAGGTCAAGCACTTCGGCCTCTCCGAAGCAGGCGTGTAGACGATCCGCCGCTCACACGCCGTCCAGCCGGTCACGGCGCTCCAAAGTGAATACTCGTTGTGGACGAGAACTCCTGAAGCGGAGGTGTTGCCGACCGTGGAGGAACTCGGAATCGGCTTCGTTCCCTACAGCCCCCTCGGCAAGGGCTTCCTCACGGGCAAGATCGACCAAAACACCAAGTTCGACGGCACCGATTTCCGCAACACGCTGCCGCGCTTCACGCCGGAGGCGCGTAAAGCCAATCAGGCACTGGTGGATTTGCTGGGTAATATCGGGCGACAGAAGAAGGCGACGCCGGCCCAGATCGCGCTCGCGTGGCTGCTGGCGCAGAAGCCGTGGATCGTTCCCATCCCCGGCACCACGAAGCTTGCGCGCCTGGAGGAGAACATCGGCGCCGCCGCCATAGAACTTACGGCGGACGATCTCCGCGGGATCGAGAGCGCTGCCTCGATGATCACGGTGCAAGGGGCGCGCTCTTGGCTCGGGGTTGATGGGAGGCAAGCTCGGGACGCTGTTCGCGCGCGCAGGGCACGAGGTGGTGTTCAGCTATGCGCGCCGCACGGAGAAGCTGAAGCGGCTCGCGAAGGATGCAAAAAGGAATGCGCGCGCGGGCACACCGCGTGAGGCCGCGCAGGACGCGGACGCTCTTCTGCTCGCCGTGCATTGGTCGCGCATCGACGACGTGTTGCGTCAGACAGGCGACCTCTCGGGCAAGGTGATCGTAACCTGCTCGCTGCCAATGAATGCCGGCAATACCGGCCTTGTGATCGGCCATACCTCCTCGGGCGCCGAGGCGCTGGGAAAAAGGGTGCCGAAGGCTCGCGTCGTTTGTGCGTTCAACACCGTACCGAGCGAAGTGCTTTTCGGCGTCTACGAGGCTCGGCGCAAAGCCAATAGACCCAGCCTTGTGTACTGCGGAGACGATGCGCGCAGCAAAGAGGTTGCCGCCGAGCTCATCCGCGACGTGGGTTTCGATCCTGTTGACGCCGGACCCTTGCGAATCGCCCGTTACACGGAGCCATTCGCGTTGCTCATGGCGCAGCTCGCGTACGAGGGGAATGAAGGCCCGGAACTTGTGTACCGGTTCGACCGGTACGGGTAGTGAGCGTCATGTCCGAGCTCACCGAATGGGACAGTTTCCATGTAATCGTCGGCTCGGCCTCGGGCGCGCTGATCGGTCTGCAGTTCGTTGGCGGGATGACATCTTACATTGTGTACGGCGGATCGGCCTCCTCCGGGAATCGTCCATATGGACAAGTTGGGCGGGTGTTTCGAAGAAGCAAGGCTGACGTTTGGAGACCAAATTTCCCGAAGCCTGAAACCACAGGCAAAGGCCGTGCTCACCGTTCTCAACGCATGGAGCTTCTTCTGCTCTTTCGCCCCGCCGGCATGTCAGTAATCAACCTGTGGGGGGGAACCGCAGGGAACTGGGGGAGAAGGTC
>DATIFQ010000148.1:0-2311 GCA_035455185.1 Bryobacteraceae bacterium
TCAATTGCACACGGGTCATTGCTCGAGGCCGAAACGCAGCTCGTGTTGTCAGGCCGTCTCGGATATCTTTCCACGCCCGTTGTAGACACGTTGCTCGGAAAATCAGCCGAAGTGGGACGGCTCGTGAACGGGCTGTATGCCTCACTTGAATCGAAGGAGCAGGGCAGCGGGCAGGCTAGCCACTAGCCACTGTCCACTGACCATTACATGTCCATCGTGACCGATCGCGCCGCACCGCCCGTCAGCTCCCCCACAGCGAGAATCCTCGTAGTGGACGATGAGCGATCGATGCGCGAGCTGCTGGCGATCGTGCTCAAGCGCGAGGGGCATGAGGTACTCGTGGCCGAAGACGGCCGGAGCGCGATTGCGCTGCTCGAGAAGGAGCCGATCGAGCTCCTCATCTCCGATGTGCGCATGCCCGACGTCAGCGGCGTCCAGGTCCTCGCGGCCGCGCAGCGCGTCAATCCCGACATCATCGGGATCATGGTGACCGCGTTTGCCTCGACCGAAACGGCCGTGGAGGCGCTGCGCCTCGGGGCGTACGACTATCTGAGCAAACCGTTCAACGTCGACGAGCTGAAACTGAAAGTGCGGAAGGCGCTCGAGCGGCGGTCCCTTCAGCAGGAGAACCAGCTGCTCAAGCGCGCCCTTCAGAGCACGCACCAGTTCTCGAACATCATCGGCCGGAGCTCCGCCATGCAGGCGGTTTTCCAGTTGATCCAGACCATCGCCCCGACCATGAGCACCGTGCTCGTCAGCGGGGAATCCGGCACCGGCAAGGAACTGGTGGCCCGCGCCATCCACTTCAACTCGCCGCGCAAGGATCGTCCGTTCGTGGCGCTCAATTGCGGCGCGTTGCCCGAAACCCTGCTCGAGTCCGAGTTGTTCGGCCACATGCGCGGCGCCTTCACGGGCGCCGACACGAACAAGAAGGGGCTCGTCGAAGTGGCAGAGAAGGGCACGATCTTCCTGGACGAGATCGGGGAGATGAGCCCGATGATGCAGGTGAAGCTGCTGCGGGTCCTCCAGGAGCGCAAATTCCGCCGGCTCGGAGGCACCGAGGAGATCGACGCGGACATCCGCATCATCGCGGCCACCAACCGCGATCTCGAAAAGCTCGTTGCCGAGGGGAGATTCCGTGAAGATCTGTTCTACCGGATCAACGTCATCCCGGTGCGGCTGCCGCCTCTGCGGAACCGCGCCGACGACATTCCGTTGCTCGCCGACCATTTCCTGGTGAAGTACAAAGGTCAGGCCCGTCGCAAGGTCTCGGGGATTTCGCCGGACGCGATGCGCCTTCTCCAGGCCTACGCCTGGCCGGGGAACATCCGGGAGCTCGAAAACGCGATCGAGCGCGCCGTAGCGCTTGAGACCGGCCCGATGGTCCAGCCCTCCAGTCTCCCGGAACACGTGCAGACGGGGGTCGTCGGACAAGGCGCGGGTAACGGCCTCGAAGCCCCGCTGCCAGACTCCGGCTTTGATCTCGAACAGCACGTCGCCGACATCGAACGGGAGTACATAGCCGAGGCGCTGCGACGGGCCGGCGGAGTGAAAAGCCGGGCGGCCGATCTGCTGGGCATGAGCTTCCGCTCGTTTCGCTACTACATGAAGAAGTACAACCTCGGATAAGACAATCCTGCCTGCCCGTTCTCGTATTCACACTCAAGGTGCAATCTGGCTTGCCGTTTTCCGGTTGAGCTTGGCCCCGGCCTTGCTTCAAAGGTCACGTCAGGAGCCAAGCGTTGTGAGGAATTCCCGAGGTTTCACGCTGGCGGAACTGCTCATCGTCGTCGCCGTGATTGGCATCCTTGCCGCCATCGCGGTCCCGGCGCTCCTGCGTGCACGGCAGAACGCCAACGAGGCCTCCGCGGTTTCGACCATGCGGACCATTTCCAGCGCGGAGGTGACCTTTGCGGCCAGCTGCGGGCGTGGGGGCTACGCCCAGAGCCTGGCAGACCTGAGCCGGCCGGCGCCCAGCGGACTGACGTTTATCGGCCCGGATCTCAGCCAGGATCCTTCGATGAAGTCAGGGTATGAGA
This sequence comes from Bryobacteraceae bacterium, assembly GCA_035455185.1. Taxonomy (GTDB): domain Bacteria; phylum Acidobacteriota; class Terriglobia; order Bryobacterales; family Bryobacteraceae; genus JAEHDI01. Next base: position 2,040 of record DATIFQ010000148.1, read on the forward strand.
TCGTGCTGAGCGCGGAGGCCGGGTCCGCTTCTGTGACGCCCGCCGCCGGCACGTGCAACGGATCGGCAAACGATGCCGTCCGGGCATTCTGGGCCGGCGCGCGGCCGCTCCAGCTTGGCGCGACCGGGCAGCGCGCGTTTGCCATTGATGTGCGCGGTGCGATCTTCGAGGCGGCCAATGGTGCAGTCCACATCGCCAATCCTGTTCCGCCAGGCACTACCGTCCTGAAATAGAAATAGAATTTGACAATTTCTGTCAGCTTAAGCTTGACA
>DATIFQ010000149.1:0-9713 GCA_035455185.1 Bryobacteraceae bacterium
CTGCCGCTGAGCAGGCGTATCGTTCCGCACTTGACTCGAACCGACGGTCTCTGCAACCTAGTGCGGACGCCGCCTTGGAGTATGTCCGGTTCCTGAAGCTCCGGTCACGAGACGATGAGGCAAAGAAGCTGCTCAATGAGATCTCACGCTGGGACCTCGGCGCAGCGGAGGAGTTTCTTGCATCCGGTGAGGCTGCGCCACCCGAGTCGAACCGTTAGTGGGACTACATCAAATCACTGTCACTCGCTGTAGCTGACCTCGAAGCCGCGGGCGCGGTGGGCGGCGTAGGCGAGCACGGCAGCCACCACCAGCATCAGGCCCGGAATGGCCAGCCAGGCAGGCGTCGGCGCCGTTTCCACGGCGATCAGCGCCATGACGCCTTTCGGCGGGAGGCTCACAGGGCAGAGCGACTTCAGATAGAAAATGACGCTCGCCTTCTTTAGTACGGACGGAAGGAATGGATTGATCCCTTCCCAAATCATCACCAGCGCCGCCGGAAGCATCGGATTTCGAAACACCATACCCAGAAACAGGAAGACTGCTCCATATCCAGCGCAGGCGAGCACCGCAACAAGGACGTACCAGGTGAGATGTTCGAGCCCCGGCCCGCGAAACACGTGCTCCCGGAATTCCGTCCCGAGGTGCAGCGATATCAGAACGAACGAGGCCGCCACGCTGGTTGCGAAAAACAAGGCCGCCGCCGCAAGCCCCGCGACATACTTCGCAACCGCAAGGACTTCCCGGCGTACCGGCGAGAGTAGGTAGTAGTGTAGCGTCCGCTCGAGCACTTCTCCCCGGAACAGGTTGGTGAAGATGCCCACGCACCCGAAGAAGATCCCGAGCCTCAAGTAAAAGAGCTGGAACATTCCGGCAAAGACCATCGAGTCCTCAGCAAGGGTATTGCCGTGTGGACGATACAACTCAATCACCGTGTGCGCGCCGGTGAGAATGACCGGTCCGAGGGCAAGCAGGTAGATCCACCATGCGCGAAGCGTCCAGAGGTTCTTTTTCAGCTCGAGCCGCTGAATCGCCGCGACCTGTCTGCGCCACAGGTCCCACGGCATTGCGGCAAGGTCTTTCCAGCTCATGACGCCCCTCCTTGTGTGCCGATCAGGTACTGGTAGACGGAGCTCACGTCCTCGTCCACTGGTGCGACCGACTCGAGCTGGAGCCCGCTTTCCACCACCAACCGGTTCAGCAAGAGGTAGAAGCGGTCGGCGTCTCGGGTTCGGACGGCGAGACCTCGCCGGTCATCGGTGATGCGGGCTTCGACGACGTGATCCTGCTCGAACAGTCGGGAGGCGAGCGCCGCCGGCCGGAGACAGCGAACGAGGATCTGGATCGGGTGATCGCTGACTTCGCTGCGAACACCCTGAATCTGCCCCTCGGCCACGACGTAGCCGTGGCTCAACAGGATCACCTGATCGGAGATACGGTCCACCTCATGAAGAATGTGGCTGGAAACGATCACGTGTCTGCCTTGTTCTCCCCACTGCTGGAACAGTGCGATGGTTTCGGCGCGCGCCATCGGATCAAGACCGTTAAGCGGCTCGTCGAGAACCAAGACGCGGGGATCGTGCGCGATGGCATGGGCCAGCTTGATCCGCTGGCGCATACCCTTGCTATAGGCGGCTACCTTCCGGTTTGCCGCTTCGAGCAGCCCGACCTGGGCTAGCGCCTCAAGAGCTCGTCGGTCCGCCTCGGTGGCTCTCATCCCGTGCAGGAGGAGATAGGAGAACAGAAACTCGTAACCGGTGAAGCTCTTAGGAAAAGAATCAAACTGAGTACAGTAACCGACCACCCGGAAGAGCTCGTGGGGCCGGTCCGGCGGAATACCGCGGACACTCACCGTGCCTCTTGTCGGGCGGATAAGCCCGGTCATGAGGTTCATCAGCGTCGTCTTGCCCGAGCCGTTCGGGCCGACGAGGCTTGTTACCCCAGGAGGGATGGAGAGATTGACGCCGTTGACGCCAAGCACGTCGCCGTAAAAGCGGGAGACGTTGTCGAAGACAATCGCGGCTTCGTTCACCGGATCACCTCCACGCCGCGAATTTTCCGGTCGAGCAAATACAGACAGAACAGGCAGAGGCAGATCAGGGACGCCCAGCAGCACCAGATCGGAATTTCCTCGCCGAAGGCCACCCGGAAAAAGACCGCGCCAGCGCCGCGCTTCAATGGCTCTTCGAACAGCGATACCCATACGGAACCGATCAGGTGGCTCACGTTCATGAGGTGTCCCCACTTCGTCTTGAGGACCCCGTTGATCGCTGCGCCGAACCCGGACGCCACAAAGAAGATACCGAACAGGAGCGCACCGGCCACAGGCTTCCACTTCACCCACGCTGACATCGCCAGAGACAGGAGGGAAAGGATCAGAATCCAGATCCATGAGCCGGCGAACAAAGCCGTCGGGATGCGAAGGTTCGACATCGTCCACTGGAAACCTGCCAGGTAGCCTTGCAGGGCGAAGAGGGCCAGCCCCGGAACCCACGTCATCAACGACAGCAGAATGGCCAGCACGGACATCTTGCCGAGCACGTACTCAGCCCGCGAGAAAGGCCGTGAGAGATACAGAGGCAGGGCATTATTGGCGAGATCCGGAGCCACGAGTCCAGGCCCGATGAATGCGTTCAGGAAGAACGCCAGCATGCTCTGGAAGCCGAGAAACGTCAGGTAGAACGGGGCTTCGATGGCGAAACTCTTGGGAGGGGCCAAGCCAAATGCATCGAGAACGCCCAGGTTATATCGTAGGTATATCGTGAAAGCGCAGCCCAAAGGATAGAGGAAGCTGGCGAAGAAAAAGAAGCTCAGGAAGCGCGAGCGGCGTAGATCCTCATACGCGTAGCGGGCCACCACTAGAAAACGAGACCAGGATGGCGTCAAGTGTCCGTCGTACGGGCGGTACGTCTTCTTATAGACTGCCATTGGCGCCCTCCATCGCTTTCAGGAAGATGTCTTCGAGCGAATCGCGCTTGTGGTTGAGGCGGCGAATCTGCACTTGGCGCACCGCGGCGAGTTCGTAGAGCTGGCGAACCTCCACTCCGTCCGGAAGCACGAGCTTGATCTTTCCGTTGCCCGACCAGGCGGCCTCGCAGCCCAATCCCTCGATGTCGCCGACGAAGGCCGCGTCTGCGCCGCGGGTCTCGAGTTCAAGGAATCGGCGGTTGGCACGCCGCTCTTCTTCCAGGTTGCAGAAGGCGGCAACTCTTCCGTCCTTAAGGATAAGCACTTCGTCACAGCAGTCTTCAACGTCTCGGAGCAGATGCGACGAGAGAATCAGATGGAGGTCACCCCGATCGCGGATCTCCTGGATGAGCTGGATCATTCGCTGCCGCGCGGGCGGGTCGAGGCCGTTGGTTGGTTCGTCGAGGAACAGCAGCTTGGGGCCGTGCGCGATGGCCTGAGCGAGTTTGGCCATCTGTTTCATCCCTAGCGAATAAGTGCCGATCGTGCGGTAGCGGACTTCACCCAGTCCGACCCAGAAGAATGCCTCGTGGGCTCGCTCCAGGGCCTGTTGCGGGGGGAGTCCGGCCAGTTCAGCCATGAGGCGGACGAAGCGGACCCCGGTCATGCCGGCGATGAACGAGTCATTCTCCGGCATGTACCCGACGAGCCCCCGGGCCTCTTTGGCCTGCCGGCGGACGTCCATGCCGAAGAGGCGGGCCGTTCCTGCTGAAGGGGTGAGGAAGCCGAGAAGAGTATTGATGAGCGTCGACTTTCCGGCACCGTTCGGGCCAAGAAGACCGATGGCACGTCCTGAGAAGGACCCGGTTAGGCGCTTCAGAATCAGCCGGTTTCCGAGCCTGACCTCCAGGTTTTCCAACTCAATGACCGGCGTCGCCATGTCTCTGGATACGCACTCGGAGGCGACGGTGTTCCCCCTGATGCGAATGATTCCACCTACGCGGAAACAGCGCGGACCCGTACGGCATCTAACCTAGTGGAGAAGTGTTGCTATGGCGAGCAGGGGAACCTCAGGACCGCCCCGCGGCTGGCTCTGGCTTATCCCGGCGGCAAGTTGGATCGTTCCCGCGAGGTTGCGGTCCGACTGGAAGCGAAAGCGGCTGGAGGAGGTGAGGCACTGGTGGGCCTTCCTCGCCGAGCGTGGCGAGGAGAGCCCCGGGCAGCAGTTCGAGGTGTTGCGCCACTGCCGGCGTTCGTTTTCGGAAGCGGTCAAGCTTCGGTTCCAGGTGGATCATGTCCGGGAGCGCATGGGGCAGTTCGCACGCGGCCCGGTGTTCGCCGTCCTCGTGTGTATCCTCCCGCTCGCGGCGATTGTGCTGGCCGGCGGCTTCTCTTCGGACATCCGGAAGATCTACACTCCGTTGCCTTACGGGAGTGGTCGGCTAGCGATGCTCTCGTACGCCGGCGGGCTGGGATACCCGCTTGGAGTCCCGGCACAAGACTTGCTTGTGTGGCGCGAGAGAAGCAAATCGGTTGAGGGGCTGGCGTATTACATCTCGCGCCCGTTCAATGCTCGAAGGCCGCCTGAGCCAGGGGAAGAGCGCAACGCGCAAGTGTCTCCGGATTTCTTCCAGGTACTCGGCGTTCGAGCACTCCTTGGCAGGACACTCCAGCCCGACGACGCGCCAGGAGCCACCACCAACGCGGTACTGAGCCACTTCTACTGGCAAGAGCGATTCGGAGGCGACACCGGGATTCTCGGCAAGACGGTAACGCTCGGCGAGCGGCCGATGAGAATCGTCGGGGTCCTTCCGGCCGATTTCTGGTTCCGCTCCCGCAATATCCATTACTGGACGCCGCTCCGGGACATCGAACCGAAAGACCGGCGCCTCCGCCTGTATGGCGCGGTCGCGCGCCTCCAGCCGGAGGTGACCATGGAACTGGCACAGGAGGAATTGCGCCGGCTTGCAAGCGAGCAAAGCGGGGGCCCGCATGGTGCGGGCGTTCGGCTGCTGCCTGTGGAGCACCCTGGCCGATCTGCAATGCGCACGTATATAGTGGGGCTAGCGCTCACACTGCTCTTGGCGGCGGTGATCGCACTGGCACAGATCTCACGCGCCTGGTGGCTCTCCACCGAATGGAAGCGGCGTACCACAGCAATCCGGTACTGGTCGTTCTTCTCGCTCAAGACCGTTTTCCCGGCGGCGGCATGGTCGGCACTGTGCGCACAGATCGTCGCGGCGAACGCGGTCAGCTTGAACCCGGTACTCGGGCTGAGCTTGATCATCAGTATTCTCTATCTGCTCGGGCTGGCCGGAATCGTGCGTTTCTCGTACGTTGATCAGCGGCTGCGTTGCCCGGTGTGTCTTCGAAGTCTGGCGATGCCGGTGACGATGGGTTCCTGGAGTAGTTGGCTGCTGGAGCCGGCGAGCACAGAGTTTCTCTGTGAGCAGGGACACGGTTCGCTCTATGTTTCCGAGACTCATTCGAGCGGCACGGAATCGGAGAGGTGGGAGAACCTCGATGACAGTTGGAGGGACCTGTTCAAGAAGTGAGTATGGGGCGCACGCTGGGTGCGCCCCTAAGCAAAGACCTACCGGGACCGTACATGAGGGCGGGTGAACCCGTGGAAAGGTCCTGGAACACCCACGAGATTGCCAAGCCCCAGGCCGAGCAAACTGCCCTGGCTGGCAACCGTGATACGGTCCTCTTCTCCATAGAAGGTAATCACGGCCGGCTTCAGGTCTGCGGAGAACGCTTCCGCCGACTTCTGACTCTCCGGCGCAAGAGCGCCGGCCACTCCGAGTCCCTGGACGACTGGGGCAAGGGCCGGCCCAAGGTTGTGATAGAGCAACCCGGAGAAGTCCGAGTGACCGTCCGCCGGTAGCAGTGCCGCGAAACCGGAGGAACGAGCCAGCGTGTAACCCACGCCGCGGTTCTGGATGGCCCGCTCCAGCAGTTCCTGGCTGGCGCCTGCCAACACGTAGCCGTCAAGGAATGTGTAGTGCAGCTCAGGGAAGGGTTTTGCACCCGGGACGATCACGGTGTACCAGGTTCTGCCTCCGGCAACTTCCCGGCGGATCTGCACAGGGTTCCGTCCCTGCCGCGCCGCTTCCCTGTTCGCCGCCTCCATCAGCTTCTCGAGTGCCGACTGGAGCCGCTGTGGGTCGTAGACCTCGATTGCCAGCTTCCACGATGGCACCGGCAGCATCGGGCCGTCTAACGCGAAGGCGAACTCACCACCCATCGTCCCGGCAAGGTCCTTCTGGAGACTCAACCCGAGCATGGCATCGGCATCGGCGAGGCCCTTACGGACTTCTGGGTTCAAGGTGAGCACATCGTCAATGACGGCGGCTGGGTTCTTGATCAGAAACGCAGCGGCGAAGCTCGCGTCCGGGGAGACGAAATCGAGCGCACCGAGCGGTCCCGGAGCAGCAATCCAGGAAGCGATGCCATGGCGCGGACCAACGAAGCCGAGTTCGGCGTGCGTGCCGCTCTTGCCGGCAACCTCACGTTGCTCGACCACAAGATACTTCATCTCGTTGAGCCCTGCAGGTGCCTTGTCCCGTCCCGGCACGATACGCTCGAGGTCGGCGCTGAACAACAGACCCGCGCCGTCGTGGTAAGCGGCAGTCACGCGGGTGCCGAACGGAGTGGAGGCAAAGCCGCCTGATTGACCGGCATCCACCAGGGCAGATACCGCGCCGAGAGCCGCCGCGCTCGGCGAAAGAACCAACAGGTCTGGTCGCAGCAACAGGTGACCGCTCTTCTCGATACCGGGAAATTCTTTCTCGAGAAACTCGCGCAGGCCAGCCCTCTTCACCTCGGCGAGGATGAGAGGGTCCTGAAGTTTTCCGTTGGCATCGACCGCCGCCGCGATGACAACTTCCTCGCCCAAGTACTCACTGACCTCGCGGATCTTCGAAATGGATTGTTCCAACTCAGCGGCCCGCTTGCCGCCGTCCGTCTTCTGTTCCCACCACTCACGCAGGACGGCGCTTTCACGGACGCGCTGTTCGAAGATCTGCTGCGCCTCGGTTAGAGCCTGTCCGAGGTTGGGAACAGCGGTGTACACGGCAGTCTCCGCCGGCAGCAGGCCGATCAGCCGGCTGGAATAGCGGACGCCCGGTAACCGCACTTCCAGAAGCTTGTTGCGGAGGACGGCGAACTCCCGGAGGAGCGCCATGTGCTTTTCACGGTCTCGGCTCCACGCGATCTCCTCTTCGACCGGAACCGGCGAGAGGCTGTCGCTGCTGGCGAACTGCTCGCCGGGCCGCAGCACGGCAACCTTTCCCTGCTGCGAGACCTTCACCTCCCCTTCAATCACTGCCACTCGCGACCCCTTGATGCCACTGCTGACGCTGAACACGGTGCCGGTCACGGCGACCTTGCAGTCCCGGGTGTCGACATACAGGTGTCCGAACCGCCGCTTCGCGGCCTGGACGATCACGCTGCCACGGGTCAGACGGACGGTGGTGTCTCTGCGCGTGCCGCTGACGGACAGGCCGGTGCGCTCTCGCAGTTCGACGAGCGAACCGTCAGCCAACCCCACGACGGCGGCTCCGCCGGCGGTTCGGATTTCCGCGCCTGCAGGCAGCTCAACGCCAGGTCCGACGCGTTCCAGACCGCTGGCAGCGACTCGATAGAGCTCACCGTCGGCGGCCTGAACCGTCGCGCGGCCGCCGGACGAGCCTAAACGGTTCCACACCTCCCACGTTCCCAGCCCGACGGCAGCTGCCAACATGGCCGCGATCGCCCATCGCCAGACGGGGAGCGCCCAGCGGCGCGGGGCGGACAAGGTGATCCGAGCCGTTTCTCCGGATGCCGCCTTCCGGCAGGCGACGCACTCATGAAGATGATCCTTGATCAGAAGCGCACGCGCTTCAGGCAAAGCGCCCGCGCGGTATTCGGGGATCAAAGCCTGGAAGTCGGCACAGCCCCGCAACGGCGAGTGCGAGGACAGACGTGCCAGCACGCGGGCTCCGGCGCGATCCGCTGCAAGCGGGTCGATTTGTTCGTCGCGGATGCCTGCGATGACGTTGTCGAGAATGGAATCGGACTTGTTTTCGTCGGAAATCATGACTTACCTCCCTGAAATGAGCGAAGCTCCCGCTCGAGCTGATCGCGCGTCCGGCTGATGGTCACGGCCACTGTGCCTGGCGTGGTCTCGAAGATGCGAGCGACCTCGATGTTGTCCATCCCTTCGAAGAACCGGAGGACAAACATCCCGGCGGCGCGCGGGCTCAGGCGGCCGATGGCGGCGCGTAGCCAGTGACGCAGTTCAGTGGACGAGCGTGCGCGATCGGGAGCTCGAGAGGGATCTTCTGCGAGCCACGCCGCAACCTCTTCCAGCGGTACATTCGAGCCGCCACGGCGCGCCCGTACAACGTCGAGGGCGGAGTTCACGGCGGCGCGATAAAGATAGCTGTCGAGGCTGCCGATGGGGTCGCTTTGGTCCCGGCGGAGTAGGCCTAGGAAGACGGTTTGCATGACATCCTCGGCGTCGGTGGCATTACCAGTCACCCGGCAGGCGACACGAAAGACGTAGGCGTGATGCTCCCGGAACACCTGTTCGATGTCCGCCACTGCGGTGTTTGCCGGGTCGGCTGGGCTTGCGGTCGCTGTTGCCACCGGATTCCTCCCGTTTCGCTCTTCATTCATGAGACGGCTCCGTAGGCCGATTCTTAACAGCCTGTTCTGGGAAACGGAGACCGGGAGGAAAAAGTTCCGAGAAGGTCCGATCAGCCCACCGTTACGAGTGGGATCTCGAGCAGCGCACTGAGCTTCGCTATGGCATTGAGATAGTGGCCCACGCCCAGTGCACAGTGGTGGGTCGGGCCCTCCGCGCACCAACGGTTGATGAATTCCGCGGGCGGCAGTCCGAAACGCAAGCGTGAGTTGGTGTTACCGATGCGTAGGATTGGACCGGGGAGCGACTCGCCCTCGGCGCCGATTAGCTTGAAACCTCCTTGCGCCGTCTGGGTGAGGCCGAGTATGGTAACCGGCCCTGCCTTAACCTTGAACTCCACCGACACCCCGTAACCGCGCTTGCCGTGGTAAAGCCCCAAACCGCGGAGGACCGGTTTTTCGTCACTGATCGCGAGGTGCCCGGGGCCGTCGTGCCCCATCAGCAGGAAGTTCTCGCGGAAATCCATAGCATAGAACTCAGTATACGAGCCGCCCGCGCCAAGGCGGTCCAGCATCATCATAGCGATACAAGTCTTGATGTCCCCCTCGCCGCTTGCCGGAATGCCGCGCGCGGTCAGCAGCGAATTACCGAGGATCATGCCCGCTCCAAGGCGCTCGTACTCATTGCCGTCAAGCCCGCGGTAGTAGTACGTGAGACCGTCGAGGTCGAAATCCTCGACGAAGTGGTCAAGTCCGGCGGCGACGCGCGCAGCCCACCGGAGGTCGTCCGGGGCGACACTCCCGTCTACCTGAAACGTTTCGCGAGCGGCCCGCAACTTCTCCTCAACTTCGTCCTCGCCAACGTGCGCCGCGTGAAGCGAGAGATCGCACATCTCCAGCACTTCGACATGGGCTCCGAGCTTCGCATGAACCATGGTGAAGTCCGAGTACATGTCGAGCATTCCCGGGTACGTGTGGCCGAGAAAACCGATGCGGCTTTCGCGTATCGCTCGAGTGACGGCGGCGGCACGGCACCAGCCGGCGATCTCCCGCCACGCCGCATCGTCTTCGAACAGCACGCCGGAAACGACATGGAACGGAATTGAGGAACGTGCAAGCGCGTTCGAGATCTCCGGAACGCAGCAGGCCGAGCAGTTCGCAAGCCACTCGCCGGTGTCGGT
>DATIFQ010000150.1:0-4276 GCA_035455185.1 Bryobacteraceae bacterium
GGAGCCGCGGTACTGGGCGGCTCACTTTGTGGCCGGAAAGGAGTAGACCGGATGGCAGTACCGCACGAGGAATTCCATCGTGAATTCGACGAGGCGCGCTCGGAGGAAAAGGCCGCATTGCAGCCGACTGCCTTGGGCGCCGATAGTGAGACCGGGCCGACCCCGGTGCGTTGGGGCGAACTTGTAGAACAGATTCAGTTGGGTGATCCCCGCGGGATGGAAGAACTCTACCGGCTTTTCTCACGTGGGATCCGCTTCTACTTGTGCCGCCAGCTAGGTCCCCAGGAACTCGACGACAAGGTGCATGACACGTTCGTGATTGTCGTACAAGCGATCCAACGCGGCGACCTTCGCGAGCCGGACCGGCTTATGGGGTTTGTTCGGACCGTTGTCCGCCGGCAGATTGCAGCACACATCGACAGCGCCGTACACAACCGGCGGGACTTCGAGGACCTCGAAACGGGTGCTGCGGTTTACGATCACCTCGCGACCCCTGAGGAACGGGTGATCTCGCGACAGGAGATGGAGATTATGGAGGCAGTCCTACGCAGCGTTTCGGTTCGCGACCGCGAGATTCTGACGCGCTTCTATCTGATGGAACAACCCCAGCAACAGATCTGCGAGGCGATGAATCTGACGGAGACCCAGTTCCGCCTGCTCAAGTCCCGGGCGAAGGCGCGTTTCGGAGAACTGGGAAGACGCCGGCTCAAACACCGGATCATCCCGAAAGTTTCCTTGAGAAAATTAGCGGGAACGGGGCACTAAGTGTCAAAAAGGCTGGTGTCGTGGCGGCGGACTGCATAGACCGCTGTCAGAAAGGGTGCTGTCATGCAGGCCGAATTCGGCGAACACGCCGGCGAAGAGGAGGTGGAGCTGTACTCCATGGGGAGGCTCGAAGGGACGCGACTGGAAGCAATCGAAGAACATCTGCTTGTCTGCGCGTCCTGCCAAGACCGGCTTGAGGACATGGACATATACGTACGCGCGGCGCGTGCCGCGACGGCGAAACTGGCCGCGGAGCCGTCACAGAAGACTCCGGGTTTTCTTGGCCGGTTCCGGGCGTTTGCGTTGAGTTATGAGCCGGTGTTGATTACGGTTGCCGTTGCGGTTGTGGTGATAGGTGTCTATTGGATTGCGCGGCCGAGCCAGGAGAAGCTCAATTCCCCGGTGGCCGTGGCTGTCCTCGAAACCGTCCGGGGTGAAAGCACGGCGGCGACGGTGTCCCGCGACAGCCGGCCGCTCCTGCGCATCGACGTTTCAGAATTGGCGCCGTCTTCCTCCTACCGTGTGGAACTTGTGAACGCGCAGGGGGATACGATCTGGCGAACGGACGCCACCCCATCGAGCGGCAAACTCAGTGTGCCTGTGGAGACGGTCCTTGCGGGAGGCAGGTACTGGGTTCGGCTATACAGCCCAGCCCCGGAACGAACACTGCTCAGAGAATACGAGTTGAAGGCGGAGTAGACGTTTCCTCGCTCAGAAGACGCGTTGTTTCAGACGCGCGACGTTGAACTTGGCGGTATCGGCGACGGCCATTACCGCCATCACGCCGGCCTGGACGGGATCGCTCACTACGAGGTCCGCGGCGTCGGGAACGCTCCCGGCCATGTTGAGACTGATCACGAGCAGGCCCTGCTCCCTCACCTCCCGAACTGCCTGTTCGATCTCTCCCCCCATTAGCGAGCCAGCTAGCACGAGCGCACGAGCGCGCGGGAGGCGCGCGACGGCGCGAACCGCATCTGCCAGCGACTGCTCGCCGACCAGCGGGATGGTGTCCACGGAGATGTGTTCGCCGCGGATGTTGTGGCGGTCGGCTTCCGAGATCGCTCCGATGGCCACTTGGCCGACCTGGGCGCCGCCGCCCATGATGATGATCCTCTTTCCGTAGATCTTCTGGAAAGTCTTGACGATGGCGACCTCCCGGACGACGGGCAGGCTCCGCATTTCCGCCGCAAGCGCCGAGCTGTCCCCAGGCAGGTCGATCTCGAAGTAGATTCGCGAATCGGGCGGCACGCTTTCGGTGATCTCAACAAGCGTGATATCGCCGCTGTGCCGGGCAATCACGCCGGTGAGCTGATGAAGAATGCCCGGACCGGCGTCAGCGCGAACCATCAGCCCGATTTTTTCGCCGGACATCTAGACATTCACCTCGTACTTGCGGAGAATCTCCTCCCAATACCCTTGCGCTTTCAAAAGGAGTTCCGCGACCTCACGCAGAGCGCCGCGCCCACCCTCTATCTGGGTGACGTAGTGGGCGCACTCCTTCACCTCAGGACGGGCGTTAGCGGTCGCGACACCGAACCCGACGCGCCGCATCACGACGATGTCAGTCAAGTCGTCGCCGATGTAGGCGACCTGATCTCTGGTGACGCCTTCTTTCGCGAGAATCTCTTCGATGATCGGGATCTTCTCTATGTTGCCTTGGTAGCAGTAGGCCATGTTGCCTTGCTGCGCGCGCAGTTCGACGGCAGGTGACTTCCGGCCGCTGATGATACCGGTCTTGATGCCCTTCCAGTGAAGCCAGTGAAGAGCGATCCCATCCTGCGAATCGAAGCCCTTGGTTTCTGTCCAGGAGCCGTCCGGCGCCGGCAGGAAGTAGATTCTGCTGTCAGTCAGTACGCCGTCGACGTCCATCAGAAGGAGTCGCACGCGTGCGGCGCGTTCCATGAAATCCACCGTAGTTCTCCTGTGCAGAAAGAGGGCCGGGCGCACGCCCGGCCCATCATTTTACCGCTGGATGCGGGCGGAGCCGCCCTTAGCGAAAGCGCGGACCTGATCGGCCGTCGCCATAGTCGTGTCCCCCGGAAATGTCGTGAGAAGCGCTCCGTGCGCCCACCCGAGCTTAACGGCTTCCTCTTCAGGTTCGCCGCTGAGGATGCCATAGATGAATCCGGAAGCAAAGCCGTCTCCGCCACCGACACGGTCGTAGACGTTGAGTTCGGCGGTCGGGGCGACGTAGGTCTTTCCGTTAATCCACGCCACCGCGCTCCAACTGTGGTGGTTGGTTGAGAGAACTTCACGGAGTGTCGTCACTACAATTTTGACCTGGGGGTGCTTGGCCAGGACCTGGTCGATCATCCCGAAGAACACACTGGGGTCGAGCTTGGACTTCTTGGTGACCTCAGGTCCGGGAATGCCGAGACCCATCTGGAGGTCTTCCTCGTTGCCGACCAGGACATCGACATTCTCCACGATGCGCTTTACGACGGCGACTGCCCGCTCCTGGCCGCCCCAGATGTTCCACAGCTTGGCGCGATAGTTCAGATCAAACGATGTGACCGCTCCGGCGGCCTTGGCTGCCTTCATCGCCTCGACGATCAGTTCGCCAGTTGTCTCCGAGAGCGCCGCGAAGATGCCGCCGCTGTGAAACCATCGCACTCCTCCGCCGAAGATTTCTTTCCAATTGAAATCGCCGGGCTTCAGAAGGGCGCCGGCCTCGTTGCTGCGGTTGTAGAAAACCACCGGTCCGCGAACTCCGAAGCCACGGTCGCTATAGACGGTAGCCATGTTCGGGCCGTTGACGCCGTTATGTGTGAATCGCTTGTAGAAGGGCTTTACACCCATTGTCCGCACCCGCTCGGCGATCAGGTCGCCGATCGGATAGTCCACCATTGCTGTAGTGATGCCGGTCTGCAGACCGAAGCAGTTCGCCAGATTGGCGGCGCAGTTGAACTCGCCGCCACTCACGTGGATCTGGCATTTGGTGGCCTTGCGGAAGGGGATGATGCCGGGGTCCAGGCGGTGGACCAGTGCGCCGAGAGAAACGAAATCCAGAGCGCCCTCCGGGCGGATATTCAAACCGTAGCTCATTCTATTCTCCTTTGTGCTGGGTCTCGCCGGCGCCGGCTATACGGTGTACTGTCCAGACGCGACCGTGCCGCCGCGTCCGGTCCAGTTCGTGTGGAAGAACTGGCCGCGTGGTTTGTCGACCCGCTCGTAGGTGTGCGCTCCGAAGTAGTCGCGCTGAGCCTGGAGCAGGTTCGCGGGCAGGCGCTCGCTGCGGTAGCCGTCATAGAACGCAAGCGCGGTCGTAAATGCCGGTACCGGCACGCCCATCTGCACCGCTTTGGCAACAGCACGGCGCCAGGAGGTCTGACGGCGGGCGATCACGCCACGGAAGTACTTGTCCATCAATAAGTTGCTCAGGTTTTTGTCGCGGTCGAACGCTTCTTTGATCTTGCCAAGGAAGGCCGAACGGATGATGCAGCCTCCGCGCCACACGAGCGCAATGCCGCCGTAGTTGAGGTTCCACTTATACTCTTTCGCCGCCTCGCGC
>DATIFQ010000151.1:0-10261 GCA_035455185.1 Bryobacteraceae bacterium
CGCAAGGGAGCGGTTAGCTGCGTCACGTCAAAGGCCTTCCGCGTCGAACAGTGCCATGGGCTCGCCCTGCTCGTCGATTACGTACTGAAGAGCATGCCTGACATCCTCGTCCTTCCACAGCCAACGGGTGCTTCCATGTCGCGCCCAGCGTTTCCGATCCGGTCCGTCGCTTGTCAACCGGTTCAGCTCGCGGCTGGCGTACGATTTGAACTCGTTCATGATTCTCTCGGGTCGAGTCTCGGCCTCCACAATGGTGTGCACGTGGTTGGACCTGACGTGTGCAGCCAGCAGGTTCCAGCCGCGGTACGCGCAATGCCTCTGGATGGCCGCCAGTACCACTGTCCGGCCCGCTTCGTTGAGCACATAGGGATACTGGAGCATTTCTCGACGTTCTGCGATGACGCGTTGTGCATCGGGCTCTAATAGCCGGCTGCCAACCAAATTGTGACGCCGATCCACCGATCCCGATTCCTCGCCGCGCAAGCGCGCGCCGTAGCAGGCGAACGTAATGAAATACCTCAACCACCGCTCCCTTGCGGTCGCGGCTCGGCCTGGCGTACCACTACGCTCGGATTTCCTCGATTCGCCGGCACTGCTAAGAATCTATCACTTTCATGTCGTGCACCCCTCAGCGGCGGACAACTTGACATTGCGGGTGAGCATTTATTATCAAGGTCACTCATCATGTGGGAGCAACACTACACTCCTGTTGGCGGTAGTCTCGCGTGGTCCACGCTCGTTGCCGCCTTGCCCATCTTTGCGCTGCTCTACCTGCTGGGCGTCAGGCGAAAGCCCGCGTGGAAAGCCGCTCTGTTCGGCCTTGTTGCGGCCGCGGTGGTAGCGCTGGTCGCTTACCGGATGCCCGTGGACAAGATGCTGAGCGCGGTCGGCTTCGGAGCAGCCTTCGGCCTGTTCCCGATCGGTTGGGTGGTCTTCTGCGCCATTCTTCTTTACCGTGTGACGCTCGAGACGGGCAAGTTCGAGATCGTTAAGGACTCCGTGGGCAGCCTGACCGACGACCGCCGCCTCCAGGCATTGCTGATCGCTTTCGCCTTCGGCGCATTCATCGAGGGAGCGGCCGGCTTCGGCACCCCCGTGGCAGTCGCTGCGGCGATGCTGACCGGTTTGGGTTTCTCCCCGTTCTATGCCGCCGGCATCTGTCTCCTGGCGAACACCGCGCCGGTGGCCTTCGGCTCGATCGGAACGCCGATCCTGACGCTGAACGCCGTGACCGGCCTTCCTCTCGAGGGTCTCAGCGCGGCCGTCGGCCGCATCTGCGCGCCGGTCTCGCTGATCGTTCCTGCGTACCTGATCGCCGTAATGGGCGGATGGAAAGCCATGAAGGGCGTGCTGCCGGCCGTGATCGCCTGCGGCGTGTCGTTCGCCGGCACCCAGATCCTTGTTTCCAACTACCTCGGCCCGCAGCTCACCGATATTCTGAGTTCCCTGGCCGCGCTCGGCTCGCTGGTGCTCCTGTTTCTCGTTTGGAAGCCGAAAGACCGGTACGCGCTCGAGGGGGACCACGTGATGGACGTCCACCGGAAGCATCACTCGGCGCGGGAGTTGTGTCTGGCGTGGGGGCCTTACGGAATCCTCGTTGTGTTTGTGCTGCTCTGGGGACTGTACAAGGCCCCGCTGAATAAAGTGACGCTCCTGTTCAACTGGCCCGGTCTGCATGAGCAGGTCATCCAGATGGCCCCTGTGGTCGCGAATCCGTCGCCGTACAAGGCCGTCTACCGGTTGGAGTGGCTGGCGGCTCCGGGGACCGCCTGCCTGTTCGCGGCGATCCTTTCCGCCATGCTGCTCGGCATGTCACCCCGGCAGTTCGGGCGTGTGTTCGCCGGGACCGTGAAACAGTTGCTTTTGTCGGAGCTGACGATCGCCTCGGTGCTGGCCCTCGCCTTCCTGATGAATTACTCGGGAGCGACCGCAACCCTCGGGCTGGCTTTCGCAGCCACCGGAGTGCTATTCCCCTTCTTCAGTTCGATGCTCGGGTGGCTCGGCGTCTTCCTGACGGGCTCGGATACCTCGGCCAACGCGCTCTTCGGGAACCTTCAGGTCGTGACGGCTGGGCGGCTGGATCTGAGCCCCGTGCTGATGGCTGCATCGAATTCGAGCGGCGGCGTGATGGGGAAGATGATCAGTCTGCAAAGCATCGCGGTGGCCGCGGCCGCGACAGGGATGGCTCCTTCGGAAGAGGCGAAGCTGTTCCGTTTCACCCTGCGGCACAGCATCGTGCTCGCCTGCGCCATCGGGCTGATCACGGTCTTCTACGCCTACGTGATGCCGCAGTGGGCGCCGTAGGGCGAAGCACTATCGTGGATAGCTGCCGGTCAGCTTCGCGAAGACGCCGTGTACGCGGTGGAAGAAGCTGGAATCCGCCCAGAACATGAACGGGCAGCCGCCCGCGATCACGTCAATGCTCCGCGCTTCGCAGAGTTCGACGGCCTTGCGGCTGACCGCGCCCGCGCCCGTGGCACGGTACAGCCACACCCGTTTCACCCCCGCTTCCGCGCAGTCCTGGACCACGGCTTCGGCGGCGGTGGGCTTCGTCATCACGAGGACGGAGTCCACGGGCGGAATGATCTCCTGAAGGCGTGCGAAGCACTTGTGGCCGTCAATTTCGCCGGCGGACGGATTCACCGGCACGACATCGTAGCCGCGCCGCACGAACTCGTTGAACATCATCCGGGTGAAATCGCGTGGCTGCCTGGAGACGCCGGCAATCGCAACGCGCTTCTGCCGCAGAAAATCGTCGATCCGCTCACGGGACGTCATCGATTCTGGACCCAAGCCAGAGTACCATAACCGTGGCACAGGACCTTAGCCAGACTCTAGCCTGGGATGCCCGCCATCACTGCTGCCGTAGCGGCGGCATCGGAATCGGGATGTTGTAGACCGTGGCGGCCACGCCCATGCCGCCCTCGCAGGTGTTGGGCGGCGTTGTGCAAAGGCTTCTAGTGCCTTGACACTCGGCCGCCCAGAACATGTAGCCGAGCATCCCACGGGACCACTCGGGGTGGCTGGCATTTGGCTGGACAGTCTGGACGTAGCTTCCCGTCGACTTCGTCAACGAGTTGTTGAAGTTCACGCACTCGGGCGCAGGTTTCCGGCCGGTGACCAGCCAGAGGCTCCCGGTGAACTTGGCTGGCGCGAGCGGAAGGATCGGCGGCGCGTACTGCGGTTTGCCGTCGATGTGTTCCTGCCAGTTCGCGGTCGCGTCGGCCGCGTTCCTCGGCTGGCGTGCGGGAACCATGGCGTTAGCGTAATCAAGGACGGGGCTTGTGTTCGTAGGCCACACTCGCGTGGCGTGCTCGGTCAGGTCGATGAGCCATCGGTCGCCGGCTGCCAGGTCGATGGTGAGACGGGCCGCCGGATTGGTGCCGGTAATGTCGTATGGATGCACCGAACGGTATGCGTCAATGAACGCCTGCAAGCCGGTGAGGTTGGGATTCGAGTTCTCCTCGTAATCGATCTCGATGCCGACACCGAGTCGCTGGGCTGCGGTGGCTGCATTTAGCCCGAGCTGGTACGCGTCGCCGGCCAGCGCCTGGTTCCAGTAATCGACGTAGGTGATGCCGCCGATAGACAGCATGACGCGAACGCCACGACTGGTGAAGTAGTTGACCACATCCTGCGTCATGCCCACCGGCACGCCGTTGAGCGGCCCGTCGTTGAGCAACTTCAAGGGATTGACAAAGCTCAGGATCACCAGGTTCACCGAGGGAATGCCGTCACCGCGGTCGATCAGCCAGCGGTTCTTCAGGTCGAAGTCGGTCATGTTGCGCACGGTGGACCAGGTGCAGTAGTCGTTTCCGCAGTGCCACGCGCCGAAGATCTCCATGCAGTTCGCTGTGGGGACAAGCGTCAGCAGCGCCATGCCCACCCAGACGAGAACGCCCAGTATATGCCGCTTTCTCATAGCGACCTCCCATGATGTCTTATCTACTGCAAATCGATGCCAAACACCTAATTCCGGAACTGCTCCCGTAGTAACTTAAATTCGACTAGCGGCCCCTCTGCGGCCGTGGATTCTCCCCTTCCACGCACAGATACGTCTTGCCCGCGGCAAGTTTGCGAAACTCGTCGGCTCGCCCGCTGGGCCAGAAGATCGCCACGCGATCGACGTGTGTCCGCGACCCTACGCCGAAGGTCAGCGACTTGTCGCTCGACGACAGATAGCTCGATCCGCTCTTAACCATCTGCATCTGCATGCCGGACGCATCAAACACCTGAACCACCGCGCCAATACCGTCGCGATTCGACTTCCGGCCCTCCAGCCGAAATCGAATCGACTGATTCCCCGAACTCACGTCATTGCGAAAAAGCAACGCCGGCCCTGAGTTGGTGGTGATCAATACGTCCAGGTCGCCATCACGGTCGAAGTCACCGAGCGCAATGCCGCGGCCGATCTTGGGAACGGCAAACTCCCGCCCGGCCTCCACGGCCACATCGCGAAACCGCCCCTTGCCGTCGTTGAGAAACAGATGCGGAACCTGCGCATGCGCCGCTCCTCGCCCCAGGCTTCGCACCGTGTCATCGATGTGCCCATTGACGGCGATCAGATCGAGGTACCCGTCCAGATCCACATCGGCGAACACGCATCCAAAACCGAGCCTCTGTCGTGAGGCCGCGCCCACACCCGCGGGAATCGCCCGATCCACAAAGCCGCGGCCGGTCGATTCATACAGCCCCATCATCTCGTTGTCGAAGTTGGTGACAGCGATCCCCATCCGCCCGGAGCGTTGATAGTCTCCCGTGTCGACCCCCATGCCCGCCCGTGCTTTGCCGTCCTCGCTGAACGCCACGCCCATTCGGACCGCCGATTCCGTAAACGTGCCGTCCCGGTTGTTGCGATACAGCTTATTCGGCTGCGTGTCGTTGGCGACGAACAGGTCGGGCCACCCGTCGTTATCGAGGTCCAGCATCGCCACGCCCAGTGATTTTGACGACGGATCGAAAATCCCGCTCTCCGCCGTGACATCTTCGAATGTTCCGTCGCCTTTGTTGTGAAAGAGCCAGCCCGTCGCGCCCCGATACGCCTCAGGCGTGCAGTAGGACTTGCTTTTCCCATCCAGCGAACAATTCACATCCTGTTCCGGCGACCAGCGAACGTAATTGCACACGAAGAGATCGAGATGCCCGTCGCGGTCATAGTCGAACCACAGGGCGGACGTCGAAAACGCGCTCCGCGAACCCAGCCCCGCCGGAATGGTGACGTCAACGAACCGCCCTCGCCCGTTGTTTCGGAACAGCCGGTTCTGTCCGACGGCGGTGATATAGAGGTCCGGGAAGCCATCATTATTGAAATCACCCACCGCCACGCCCATGCCGTACATCTCCACGTCGAGCCCAGCCGCGCGCGTGACGTCGGTGAACGTCCCATTGCGGTTATTGCGGAACAATCGCAGCGTGGAGCGCTGGCGCTCGTGCCCCGGCCAGTCGCGTCCATTGATCAGCAGGATGTCTGGCCAGCCATCGTTGTCGTAGTCGAGAAAGGCGCAGCCGGACCCCATCGTTTCCGGCAGATACTTCGCTCCGAATGCGCCGGTGTTGTGCCGGAAACTCAGCCCCGCCTGTGCGGTCACATCGGTCAGCCGGAATCCCGGCCCCGGCGCTGCAAACGCGGCCATCAGCAGTTGCCGCCGCGTCATGGCAGCGACACCAGCCCATGCCGGATGGCGTAGACCACCAGCTCGGCGGTGTTGTGAATGTCCAGGGCGTCCATGATGTTGGCGCGATGCACGCCGACCGTATTCGCACTCAGGTTGAGCACGGTGGCAATCTCTTTGTTCGACTTGCCGCTGACAATGTGCTGCAACACTTCCAGCTCGCGCTTGCTCAGTCTCCGCTTCACACCCGCCCCGAACGATGCCTGTTCGAGACGTGGGTCCTGCAGCCAGTCCGTTTCGAGCACGCCTTTCACCGCTGCCACCAGCTCGAGGTCGTACGCATTCTTCAACAGGTACCCGGATGCACCCGCCTCGCGGCTATTGGCCACATAAGTCGGTTCAGGGTGCATGCTTAACATGAGAACGCGCACGCTAGGAACGGATTCCCTGATCATTCGTGTCGCCAGCGCGCCATTCGGCGCTGGAATCGCATAGTCCATGACCACTACATCGGGAACCAGCTTGCGCGCCAGTTCCACGGCTTCCGTGCCGTCGCTCGCCTCGCCGACCACAATCAATTCCGGGTCGTCTTCCAACAGGCGGCGGAATCCCAAGCGCACGAGCGCATGGTCATCCACCAGCAGAACCCGGATCTTACGTTCGGTTCTTTCTTCAGGCAACGGGAGCCTCCCGCGGTGCCTCTTTGGGCAGCCGGAGAGCGATGCGCGTGCCGCTCTCCTTGCCTCGCGTGACCTCCAACGTCCCGCCGATCAGCTCCGCGCGTTCGCGCATTGCCGCCAATCCCGTGCCGGGACGTAGCGGGTCGGGCATTCCTCGGCCGCGATCTTCGATCGTCAGTGCGAATGAGGACTCATCGGCGTCTAGCGACACGTCTACTTCGTCCACCGCGGCATGCCGGGCCACGTTATTCAGCGCCTCCTGCAGAATCCGGAATACATGGATAGATGCCTCGGTGGGGACATCCACGTTTCCGCGGGGCGGCTGGTAATGCACACGGATGCCCGTCTGGTGCTCAAACACCGGCAGATGCCACTCAATCGCCGCCAGCAGCCCTTGCTCCTCCAGGATCACCGGCTGTAAAGACTGCGATAACGAGCGAATGTTTTCGAGCGCGCCCTGAACGATCTCGCCCGCCTCATGCACTTGTCGTCGGAAATCAGAATCCGGCGCCTGGCGGTCGGCCCTGCGCAGCATGGCGCCAAGCGCCGTCAGTACCTGCCCGAATTCATCATGCAGATCTCGCGAAACGGCCCGCAGCGTGGACTCCTGCGTCGCGATCAGTTGCCGTGCCAGTTCGCGGCGCTGCTCCGCCAGCTCCGCCAACTGGGAAAAGAGCGATCGGTTCGATCGGATCAGGCCGACACTCGTCAGCACGATGAGGACAATTGAGATTGCCAGAAAGCGATACGCGGTCGTCTCGATTTGCGAGTAGATCTCGGCCACCTGCTGGCCGCCGCGGGACTCCTGGTCGTTCCTCTCCACCAGCAACCGCGCCGTCAGGGCCGAAAGAGCCTCCTGCCGGGGTTGCAACGTGGTCCGCACCAGTTCCTTGGCCTTGGTCTCCTCGCCGTTCGCGGCATACGCTAACATGCCGTCGCAAGCGCGCCAGAATTCCGCGAACGATGACTTCAGGAACGCCGTCTGCGTGGGCGCCCGGTCCCCTTCCGCAAGCGCGGCTTCGCTGGCGATGGCGTCCTCGAGATTCTGCCGGATCCGCCGCAGAGGCGCTTTCCACGCGGCCAGCGGGTAGCCCTCTCCTGGGTCGAGCATGTCGCGCATGGACAGCGCGAGCGAGTTGAGATCGTTCTGGATGCGGATCAACTGCAAAGACGCGCGTCGATTGCGGTCGACAATGCGGGTCTGCAGGTCGCGCATGCGGCTCACGGAATTCAGCGTGTAGGCGGCGTAGACGCCGATCACCACCAGCGTGAATGCCAGGCCCGCAACCAGACGCCCCGTCGGCGATTCCATGATGACCTACTGTACTTCGTCAGAGATATTGTGCCTTATGTCTCGTGGGGCAGACGATCGGCTTTTGTCGTCTGCCGCCCTCGCAGGCCACCGAAAACGATGGCCTGCGCCGCCACAAAACAGACTGGCGGACAACTGCATTTCTTGCGACACACTGCACTAGAACAAGCTTATAGAATTCGATACCGCCGCATCCAGAGCATAAGAGAAGCCGCCACCAGAGTCATCGCCCCGGCGAACCCAAGCAGGGTGCTATAAGATCCCGTGCTGTCGAACACGTGCCCGAACAGAACCGGTCCGGCCGCGCCGGCCATCGCATAAAACGTCCACGTGAAGCCATACAGCGTCGAGAAGGAGCGCAGCCCGAAATAGCGGCTCAACAGGTAGGGGGTGATGTCCGCTTCCCCGCCCAACCCGATCCCAATCAGGATAGCCGACACAGCGGCTACTGGCAGGGAGTCGGCGCGGCTCAGAATCCACATACCCGCAGCCATTAGGACCAGCAGGCACATGGACAATCTTGGCCCGGAGAAGCGATCCAGGAACCAACCGGTCGCCAGTCGCCCGGCGAGATTAGCGCCACCCAGTAAACCGGTGGTGAACGCGGCGCTGCCCGCCGGCATCCCGCGGTCGGAAAGATGCGCTGCCAGGTGCGTGAGCACGCCGTTCGCCGTCATCGAGCTCAGGAACAAGGTCGCCACGAGAAGCCAGAACTCCCGCTGCCGGAAAGCCGCGGCGGTCGTCAGGCCCTCAAAGTCGTAAGAGCCTGCGTGGCCGTCCGGCCGCCGTCGAACCCACAGCGCCGTCAGCGGAAGGCCGAGCACCAGCACCAGGCTGCCCAGCAGCACGTACGCTGTTCGCCAGCCATACATGCCGATACACCATTGCGCCAGGATCGGGTGAAGGATTGATCCGATCCCGACCCCTGCCATGACGCACGCCAGCGCCAGGCCGCGCCGTTGCATGAACCAGCTCGACACCGCGCCCGAGTAGCCCATCTGCGTTGTGCCGTTCCCAACGATCCCCAGCACAAGGAAAATCCCGTAGAGCTGCCAGAGGCTGCCGGAAAGCTGGCTGAGCGCAAGCACGCCGAAGCCGAAAACCGCGAAACACGGCAGGATCACCGGCCGCGGGCTGAACCGGTCCAGTGCGCGCCCCAGGACCGGCGAGCAGAACGCCACCGTCATCGCCGCAATCCCGAACGCCCGCGAGATTTCCTCCCGGCTCCATCCGAATTCGGCCGCCAGCGGCTTCAGGAACACGCCGAACGTGAACACCAGCAGCGAGCCGAAGCTCACCATCACGCCCAGGTTTGCCGCGGCCACCACGCGCCAGCCGGGATATTTCGGCGAGGCTTCTTCGTCGGCCCTCCCAGGGGCGTTACTTGCGGACGTAGCCTTGAGCCGCGCTGCGCTTGCCTCCTTCACGGTGCGCCTCCTCTGAGAGTGCATGGACGCCGGTGGCGTCGATCCAGCGATTGTAGAAATTGAAGAGGGCGCAAACGGTGATGGCGTAGTAGATCTGCTCGTCGGTCCACCCGGCTTCGTACAGCGGCTTCATATCGCCGGCGCTGATGTTCGGCGAATCGCGATTCACCTTGTCCACAAAGCGCAACAATGCCTTTTCCGCCGGCGGCAGAGACGAGCTCTCCAGGTCGGCGATCACCTCCTCGACCAGCGCCCGGTTTCCCAGCAGTTCCGCCGCAACTGCGGCGTGGGACTTCACTCAAAACGGGCAGTGGTTCCGGCCGGAGGTATAGGCCGCGATAAGTTCGCGCAGCCCCGGCGTGAGCGGCGCCTCTTCCCGCAGAATCTCCTGCGTGAACCGCGCCAGGTGTTCGGTCGCCGAGGGCTTGAACGCAAACAGGTGCCAGATCTGCGGATACTCGCGGCCCAGTTTCTGCATCCCCTCGATCACCGTAGCCCAGGGCGAAGGTTGGGGATTCGCCTCGACATCAGGCAAAAACATTGGCTCCATAAGTGAAGCCAGCGTAGCGATGTCATTCACCCCGGTTCAATAGTAGAAACCCACTAGGGTTCCGTGGGGCCGGCCCTCGGCGGCCTCGCAGGCCGCCCTGCGCTGGACCACGCGTACTCCTCCGTATTTCCTTTTCGCCTCATGTGGAGCGCGCAGTCTTGCGCGCCACGCCGGCAGTCATGCCGGTGGCTGGAGACCTTTTTTCTCAACCCTTTACGATCTTGGCGTCTTTGCGGAAACCCCAGCCGCTTCTGTCCGCGACGTCTTCTGACCGAACCGTGTCGAGCACGACCTCAGCCAGGCGGGGCTGTTGTCGAAGTGGAACGGGAAGCCGTCAAAAAAGGGCACGGGTTTCGAGCAGCAGCTCGTCGCTCATCAGCACTGGCACATTGACGTCTCCTACCTCAACATCACCGGGACGTTTACTACCTGTGCAGCATCCCGGACGGCTTCAGCCGGTACATCGTCCACTGGGATCTGCGGGAGAGGATGGCGGAAGCCGAGATCAAGATCATTCTCCAGCGGGTCAGGCTGGTCCGCCGGAGGCGAGGACTCCTGCTCCACAAAGTGAGCGGTCCAGGCACATTTTCACCAAAGTAGTAGAATCGGAAATTTCGTAGCCTGTCACCAAAACTTTGTCACCAAAACTTGCGGAGGTTCGTCCATGGCACGTTTCCTGA
>DATIFQ010000152.1:0-6723 GCA_035455185.1 Bryobacteraceae bacterium
TCCCGACGCGAATGCCCTTCGCACTGCCGGGCCGATCTCATCGATCGTCTCGATGTTCTCTCCCTCACCGCCGAAGCCCTTCATGATGATGTCGTAGCGCGTCCGGCGCAGTTCGCAGCCCACCGTCGGCCGGTCCGGAAAGAACTCGTTCTGGAGTTCCCGCTCGAGCCCCCAGGCGCCGTCATTTCCGACGATGATCACCACCGGCAGATTGTGGCGCACCATCGTGTCCAGCTCTGCAAGATAGAAACCCAGAGATCCGTCGCCGGTAACGAGCGCCACCGGCTTGCCCGGATTCGCCAGTTGCAGCGCGATCACGTTCGGCAGCGCGGCGCCGATCGTTCCGAGCGGCCCCAGACGGACCCACCCGCCAGGCATGAGTGCCGGAATGATCGCCCGTCCCCAGTGCCCGAAGTCGGCTCCGTCCCACGAGAACAGGACACCCTGCGGCAACGATTTCCGAAGCTCCGCATGCACGGCGGCGGCATGCAGTGGCGCGCCGCAGTCTTCTCCCGCACGTGCGAGCGTCGCCTCCCACTCCGCCCGCAGCGTCCGGATCCGGTCGAGCCACGGCAAGGCGGGCCAAGTGTACCCGCCGAGTTCATCCAGCATGGTGCGTAGCGTAGCCTTCACGTCCGCGCAGATGCCTAGATCGAGCCGCCGGTTTATTCCCAACTCCTGTGGGTGAATGTCCACCTGGACGAACTGCAAGTCCGGCGGAAAGAGCCTCGCTCCTCCGAGCGCCAACCGGTAGTCGATGCGCTTGCCCAGGACCAGCACCACATCCGCCTCCTGGTACACGCGCTGCACGGCTTTGCTCATCGCCGGGTCGGCGTAGCCCATGCACAACGGGTGGTCGTCTCGGATCAGCCCGCGCGCCATGGTGATCGTGAAGACCGGCAGATTCGTTCCTTCGATGAACTGGCGAAGCTCCGCCTCCGCGCCGGCCCACCAGATCCCACTGCCGGCAATCACCACCGGACGCTCGGCCGCCTGGAGCACCTCGAGGGCCTTCACGACGTCCCGCGTGTCCGGACCGGGGACGGGATTCGCGGCAGGTACCGGAACACGCGCCGGGGCTTCCGTGCTCGTCCGGAATGCGTCTACCGGAATCGTCAGATGAACCGTGCCCATCCTCCCCGCCGTCGCCTCCGCATAGGCCCGCCCGAGGTAGAACGGGATTTGCGCCGCATTGGGCGGCTGCCCGGCCCACTTCACCGCCGGCTTCGCCATTCCAACCTGGTCGAGATCCTGGAAGGCCTGCCGGTCGGCCATGGTCGTCGCCCTGCTGCCGCTCACGGCAATCAGCGGACTGCACGCTGCGTTCGCCGTCGCGAGGCCGGTCAGCGAGTTCGTATGGCCCGGGCCTCCGGTCACCAGCGACACCGACGGCCGCCGCTCGAGCCTCGCCCATGTGTCGGCCGCGTGGGTCACTCCGGATTCGTGCCGGAAATCGATGACCCGGAGCCCGGCACGCGACGCTTCCATGAGCACTTCGTTCAGGTGGTCTCCGACCAGCGTGAAGATCTCGCCGATGCCTAGCTGCTTCAGCGCGCCGACAAATAGTTCCGCTCCGGTTGGCATTGTGCTGCCATCCTACTACAATCACTTCTTTACCCTCCCGCTATGTCGAGAATTCTGGTAACCGGCGGCGCCGGATACATCGGCTCTCACACCGTCCATCTGTTGATCCGGAGCGGTTACGATCCGGTGGTCGCCGACAACCTGTCCCGCGGCCACCGCCACAACGTGGATGCAAAGCGCCTGCGGGTACTCGACCTAACCGACACCGACGGTCTCGAACAACTGATGCGTAGCGAAGGCGTGCAGGCGGTGATCCATTTCGCCGCTTTCATGGCCGTCGGCGAGTCGGTCCGTGAGCCGGAGCTGTACTTCTCGAATAACGTCGGCGGCTCGTTGTCGCTGTTCACCGCCATGCAGCGCGCCGAAGTGAACCGGCTTGTCTTTTCTTCCACCGCGGCTTACTACGGAAATCCGGAGCGGGTTCCAATCCCCGAGGACGCACCGGCGGCGCCGGTAAGCCCGTACGGCGAGTCCAAAGTGATAGTGGAGAAGATACTGAGGTGGCTCGATCAATACCGCGGTCTGCGCGGCATTTCCTTGCGGTACTTCAACGCCAGCGGCGCTGATCCGGAGGCCGGCCTCGGCGAGGAGCACGACCCCGAAACCCACCTCATTCCGCTGCTGCTCCGCGCCGTCGCTACGGGGCAGCCCATCACGATTTTCGGTAACGATTACGCCACGCCGGACGGCACGTGCATCCGTGACTACATCCATGTCAGCGACCTCGCCGGCGCGCACATCGTGGCGCTGGAGTCTCTTCTCGCCAGTGATCCCTCCGGAGCGTTCAACGTGGGCACCGGAAAAGGACAGTCCGTGCTCGAGGTGTTGCGCGCGGTGGAAGAAGTGACCGGTCGAAAAGTCCCGCACACGATCGGCCCGCGCCGGGCCGGCGACCCGCCCTCGCTCGTAGCCGATTCCACGAAGCTCCGTCGCACCTTGGGCTGGGAGCCCCGATACACCGAGATCCGCGACATCGTCGCCACCGCCTGGGAGTTCCAGAGAAAGAACCGCGAGCTTTAGCCCCACCTGGGACAGGCCCACTCTGCCCTGAGCGTTGTGTGCGAGCGGGCAGAGCTGCCTGTCCCACCTCCCAAGCCCCTGCCGCGCGCGTGGACCCGCTTCTTCGCTAGAATGTCGCGAATGAAAGGTCTCCCGATGTTCCTCGTGGCTATGGCTGCTTTTGCGCAGGCGGACTACGACCTCCTGCTCAAGGGCGGGCACGTGATCGACCCGAAGAACGGCATCAACGCCCGGCGTGACGTGGCCGTTAAGGATGGCAGAGTCGCCGAAGTGGCTGCCAACATCGCTGCGTCGAAAGCGCTGAAGGTGGTGGATGTCTCAGGTCTCTACGTGACGCCCGGCTTGGTCGATATCCACACTCACGTCTTCGCCGGAGACGGCCCTGCCTATACGGGCGAGAACAGCGTCTTCCCAGACAGCCACAGCTTCCGCAGCGGAGTGACTACCGTGGTGGACGCCGGCGGCGCCGGTTGGCGCAACTTCGCCGACTTCAAGCGGCGCATCATCGACAAGTCTCACACCCGGGTGCTCTCGATGTTGAACATCGTGGGGAGCGGCATGGCCGGCGAAGAGAAGGTCGAGCAGGATACCACCGACATGGACGCAAAGGCCACGGCGGAGGCAGCGAAGCAGAATCGGGAATTTGTGGTTGGCATCAAGACCGCGCACTTCCGTGCACCGGAGTGGACCGCCGTCGATCGCGCCGTCGAGGCTGGCAAACTGGCTGGCATGCCCGTGATGGTGGACTTCGGCGCATTCACGTCCGAGCGGCCTTTCGAAGACCTCGTGCTAAAGAAACTCCGTGCCGGCGATATTTACACCCACACCTACCTCGCTGCGGTTCCGATGCTCGACGATCAAGGCATAGTCCGCCCCTACCTCTTCGAAGCACGCAAGCGCGGCGTCATCTTCGACGCCGGCCACGGCGCCGGCAGCTTCGTGTTCCGTCAGGCCGTTCCCGCCATCCGGCAGGGATTCCTCGCCGATTCGATTTCCACCGACCTGCACATCAATAGCATGAACGCCGGCATGAAGGACATGCTGAACGTGATGTCGAAGTTCCTGAATATGGGAGTTGCTCTCGACGACGTTATTCTCCGCTCCACCTGGAACCCGGCTCGCGAGATCCGCCGTGAGGAGCTCGGGCATCTCTCGGTGGGCGCGGTGGCCGACATCGCGGTCCTGCGCCTGCAAAAAGGCTCATTCGGCTTCGTGGACGTCCACGGCGCTCGGATGAAGGGAACTGAAAAGCTGGTCGCCGAGTTGACCGTCCGCGATGGCCGCGTAGTCTGGGACCTCAACGGCATCACCCGTGAGGACTGGGACAAGCTCGGCAACTATCGGCCCCAAGGCGACCCCCGTTGGGACGCCACCCTCGGCCGCTCTGTCCGCTCGCGTAGGTAAGGTTGGGCCAGCGCCTCCGCATTCAGATCGCCGTTATGCCGCACAACGCGAGGTACTCCGCAATCGACTCGTAGGCTGAAGCCGGCCGCGTCTCATCAGCCGAGTTGCCCCGCGGCACCCAGATGACCATTCCCTCACGGGCTCGAGTCAGCAAAACTCGGTACTTGTTCAGCACGTAGCTGCGCCTTGTGGCGTCGCGCACGGTTTGCCACCGCGTTCCCTTAAAGGCCTGGATTTGCCAGTCAGCACTATCGGGCACAAGGTCGATGTCCCAGCAAAGTCCGGTCCAGTCCAACTCGAGTCCCTGAATGCCAAACTCTGTTGCCGGTGTCTCAAGATAGTAGGACGAGCGAACATCGGAACTTGGATTCAGGAACCAGTTCTCAACGTCCAGTTCTGAGCGAACGTCGAGGCCGTGGGCTTTCAACCGGCGGCCGCCGCTGCTCGCAATCAAGCCGGTTCTTCGCGAGCCGCGCTGTCGGCACCTTAGCCACCCCCGTGCCCGCTCGAAGTCACGGGTCATCACGATAGGGAATTCGGGGCAAGAAGCCAGAACCGATCGAGCATCCTCGGGGTGCCGTGCCAGCAGGTGCGCAACAAACTCTGACACAGCATGGGCCTTGTAGGACCGCAACGAGACGCTCAGATGTAGCGCGGCGTCCTCCTGGAGGTGGATTCCTCTGGGTGGTGTCTCGAAGAGCAGGTCTCCATTATTCGCTGGGTCGCCGTTGACCGCGTGTGGAGATACAAGCACATTCCAATGCCGGGAACGAGCCGCCAAGGCTCTCCCCCACTCAGCGAGGCCCGCTTCTCCGGTGTTGATTTCTTGCCCGCTGCCAACTAATGCCACGATTACTGCCCAGCCATCATGCCGATTCATGATGTCTAACATGATCTCCGGCTCAGACCGGTCGCGCTTGAATTTCCTCAGAGACTGCTCACGATTCCAGGCCCGTTGCGCTTCATCAAATATGACAACCCGATCTTGCGGTGGACTTGACGAGGCGAAGTGCGCGTCGATGAAGCGGTGTACGTTCTGAATGAACGTCGAAACCTCGCGGCGCGATTCGGCGATCGAATGCCGGGCCCGTTCGCAATCGTCGCGAGCAAGTGCCTCCGAGAGAACTTTGACGAGAGGGCCATTGCCCGACAGAAACACACCCAGCGAACCTTCGTGCAACTCTCTGTTGTGAACGATATTCAGCCCGGCGAGGGTCTTGCCAGCACCCGGCACACCTGTCACGAAGCAGATGAGCTTATGCTCCTCGTGGCGCGCACGTTGGATGGCTAACATGACCGCCGCACTCGTTTTCGTGAGGTTCTCTGCACCCGCGTGGCATCGCGAAATCTCACGAACATTTTGGCCCTCATAGAGGACCCGAGCTGCCTCCACGATGGTCGGCGTCGGAACGTACTCCGCTGCGTTCCACCGACTAGCATCGATAGGCTCCGAATTCGGCGATTGGTACTTGGTGGCTACCTGTTCGAGCACCTGAGTGACCGAATGCGCGTTAGCAAGCCAGACGGGAGCTACGGAATCCATTACCTCGCCTGAAGGTGGTATCTGTTCTTTGGCGTTCGTCGCGACCAGGACGGGAACCAACGTTCGGTTGCGGCTTTCTCGGTGGAAGTCCCGCAGATCCAAACAATAGTCCTCCACCTGAACATGAGCAACACGGTCATACTGTCGAGCGCCGCACTTGAACTCGATGACCAAGATCAGATCCTTGGCGAGAAGGACGGCGTCAATCCTTTTTCCGCGCCTCGGGATCGGGTACTCCAACAGCAAATGCCAGTCTCCAGCGAAAGGCTGGCTCAGCGCCGTGCGGAGGATTGCCACCTGTTGGCGCCAAGCTTCTAGCTGTTCAGCGGTGAGTTCGGTCAAGCCTAACCTTGTCACCGCGGACTGGCGGCCGATGATGAAATCCTCTTGGTGTTCTAAGAATTCTGTGATCGAGGCCCGATAGAAAGCCGACATTCCCTCCAGTCTATGCGCACGGCAAAGAAAATAGAGTGGGAATATCCCCTTTTCACGGCGCAGACTCTAAGTTCGCGCTCGGCAACTATCGGCCCCAGGGCGACCCCCGCTGGGACGCCACCCTCGGCCGCTCCGTCCGAGCGCGAAAGTAAGGTCGGGCGAGTCTAGCCACGAGAGTCGTCGCTTCGAGCCCCAATAGCGCGCCCGATGCCCAGGAACCGGAACGGCCCAGATAGGGAATCGGGCGGGGTGGGCCAATGCCATCGCGAGGGCTTGAAGCCTGCCCACCCCCAGCGGCGCGTCAGAACAACAGCCGCAGCGAGTACTGGCACTCGCGTCCGCGGTTCACCTGGTTGGTGCTCCGGCCGAACAGCGAGCTGGTGACAGTCATGTTCGGATCTGCCCAGACGAAGCCGTTAGGACTGTTGTACATCTCAAAGCGGAACTCCATGTCCAAGCGTTCCTTAATCGGGAAGGTCTTGGTCAGCGTCGAGTCGAGATTCCAGTTCTTGTGGCCATTTACCCCCGGATAACTCCACGGGTTCTCCCGCCTGGTGTACGGGGGCAGTTGCTTGAACTTCGAGGTGTCGAACATCTTCTGCGGAGTCCTGTCCTCCAGTTTCGGGCTTGAACCGTCCGTGAGCATCCCCCCGAACCGCAGGTTTGCGCCGGAGCTCAACATCAGAAGGTGGCTGGTCTGCCATCCACCCACGATCGCGTTCAGCACCGGGTGCAGG
>DATIFQ010000153.1:0-12661 GCA_035455185.1 Bryobacteraceae bacterium
CCTTGCGCTGCACCCCGTCCGGCGCCTGCCGGATCGACAGCTTGACCGCCGGAAACCTGTGCCCGGCATCGATCGCCGGCACAGCGCCGTAAGTCTGTTCCACCGCCGTGTAGAAGCGGTTATTAGTGGATGCTATGTAACACGACATGATTCCCCACCCCATCTGGGATGAAATGGGGATTGACTACCATTTCGCCGCCGTTGCGAAATGGCTGTCTGTCCCCATTTCTTCACTCCCACTTTTCAGCCCTTCTTCACCCCACGCTCACCTGCACGTCGAACCCGACCTTCGCCGTCTGGATGAAATTCTTTCCCCCGTGCTTGGTCGGCCCGAACGCCACCTCGTAACCGCCGGTGTAAAACAACCCCTGTCCCCATTCCCCACGCCGGGCGTCCAGCACGTCCGTCACCGCCTCGACATAGAGGGAGAGCTTCCTCTCCAGACCCTCCAGCCGGTCTTGGGATACCCTGACCTCGACCGCCATTCTTGCCGTGCCGGAGAACGTGCGGAACTTTTCCCGCAGGCTGTTCGCCAGCTTCTCGCAGTACACATAAATAGCCGGGTACGTCGCTCCCGCCGAGCGTTCGACCGCCTCGGGCGTGATGTTCTGCGGGATCACCTGTCTCGGCTCAATCGTCGGCAGCCGCATCCCCTCCCGTTCCGCGATCGACGTCACGAAATACGGGAGTCCCGCCGGCTCTTGCAGCAGACTCAAGATCTTGCCCGTGCTTTTGCTTTCCACCTGTGCCATGCTGCTACCCTCTCTGCAGAACCCGGCGAAGTGTCACGAAGTACGCCGCCGGCTGTCCCTCGCCTGCCTGCCTTCCCCTGATGATTCCGTCCGGCGGCATCACCCAGTTGGTCCCCGCGGGCATCGGAGTCGCAGTCTGCAATTCCACGGAGTCCGATGTGATTCCTGCGTAAACGTTCCAGCCAGTCGCGTTCACCGGAGCGTCTGTAGCTTCGATCGCGAGCGCCGAGCCTTCTGTTACCGTCAGATACACCGGGTCGCTCGGCTCCCCCTCCTGGCCGGCCGCTCCTGTCCAAGCCACGCGGACCCAGTAAGTTCCACCTGGCGAGCTTCCGGCGACCGCGCTCAGCCGAGCCGGCGCCGCTTTCGGGATCGGGTCGTAAACCAGCCCGATACCGATGTCAAAGGACTTGCGGGAGGCTTCGCTGGCGAGTCGCTCGTAGCCCTTCCACTTACCGAGGTAACGGTCGTTGTAGTGGGTGCTGTAAGCGTCCCTGTATGAGAGGGCAAGCGCGTGGTAGGTGTGCCACTGCCGCAATGCGGGTGTCACTACCACCCTGCCCAAGTCCGGCCGCGCCCCACGGGACCCATCCGCCTGGTGCATCGACTGCCGCAGCAGGAAGTCCGTCAGTTCCACTTCGATTTCCTGCTTTGCCAGCGCCAGCTTCCGCGAAAGGTCGATCTGCTCCGTGCTGGCTAACTCGAAGATTGCGCTCTCGTAATCCCGCAGGTCTCCGAGCGTGGATATAGTGCCGTCCGACAATAACGCCATCGCTCCCCCGTGGCACAGGATTCAGCCTGTGTCCTAGTCCCTCTGTCCCGCCTGCTGGCCCGCAGCTTTCTTGGACTTCCCTTCGGTGACGACCGTCACCTGCAACTTGCTGGCGATTGCCTGCTGCTCCGCCTCCCGCCTCGCCGCCGAGATCTCCGCCCGGAAGCGGCTCACTTCCGCTTCCTCGGCCAGGCTGGCCACTCCTTCGGCGATCATCCGCGCCGCGATCCTGCGTCCCACCTCTGTCAGCACGCCGGGACGGCCCCCGTCGGGAGTCTCCTTGCTGGCGATGATCACGAACGGCTCGATAATCTCCGTCTCGATCTTCCGCAACTTCTGATAAAAAGCCTTCAAGTCCATGACTCCTCCTTCCGCATCCCTTCGGGGGCGAGGAATTCCCCGCCCCCGCCATCTCTGTTACGACCGCACTTGGATGCCGAACGAGTTCCGCAGCACTCCCACGCCGTACAGCACGTCCACCGTGAACTGCTGTGCCAGTGTGTTGGGCTGGTAGCTCATCACCACCCGCATGCCGAAGTTCCCGAGTTCGGCGTACTCGGCGATCGCGCCCGTCCCGGGTAGCGGCTGCGGCAGTCTCCGCATCACCAGCCCGAGGGCGCTCCGCGCGAAGCCGAGGTTGTTTGTGGTCACCGGCGCGCTTCCGGTCTTCTGCACGAATTGCGACCGGAACACGAAGAAGTCCTTGATCTTGCCCACCGTCCCGTCCACGAGCGCCCGCAACCCGGCCTCGCCGGCCGTCTGGAATTCGCTGAATCGCGGGATCTGCCGCAACTGCGAGTAAGTGGCTGCATCGACCACCAGGTACTTCGACTCGCTCGCTGGCACCTTCGACTGGAATAGCGCGGTCTCGGCTCCGTCGACGATCGCTTCCGTGATGGCCATCCCCGGAGTGCCCACCGGCGCGTTCGCCGTGAAGCTCGCGTAAGTGCTGAGCAGATCGCTCTCGATCTTCTCGGCCAGTGCCACTACCGCCGGCTGCATGTACAGCCGGAGCAGGTCTGGCACCGCCAGGACCTTCGTCACGTCCGGAATCTGGAATGTCGCCTCGGCGTGGGTGTTCAGTACGATCTGCGCGTTTCCCAAGTCCGGATTCTGCGCTTGTACCGTTCCGCCTTCGGCAAGGTTGTTGGCAACCAGGACCGGAGGGATCGGCACGTTCACCGTGTCGCCCGCCTGCCCCAGCGTCGGCTCAAAATCGCGATTGACCAGGTTCCCCATCACGAGGTTACCCATCAGGGCGGGCAGAGCATCCACCGCCACTAACTTGACAATCGCATTGGCCACATTAGCTGATGTAACTGCTGGCATTGACTATCTCCTGTTTGTTGTTGGTTTCGCCTCTGCGGGCGTTTGAATTACTCTCTGTCCGGCCGCCTTCCACGCCGCGACCGCTTCTACATGCCGCCAAGCGACTGCGAGGCGATTCGTGCTACTTCGCGACGGACCTTTTCCAGTTCGTCCGCGCTCATCCCCGGCTTGATTTTGTCGAGGTCCACTACCGGCCCGCCCGAGGACGCAGTCCGCGCCGCCGTGACGCCGGATCCGCCGAGGTTCCGCGCCGGCAGAAACTCGGGATTGTCGCTGACAAACTGCGTCAGGTAGTCGCGGAGCGCCACTTGGCCGCCCTCGGCCGACGCTACCAGGCGTCCGTCTTCCGCGCGGCGAATATCGTCCTTCACCGCCCGGAATGCGAGGTCTACTTTGACCACGCCCAGCCGCTGAAGCTCGGTGCGGACCGTCGCATTCCTCTCGGCCTCCTCCGCTGCCTGACGGCTGCGCGTGTTCTCGCTAATCAGCTCGTTCACGCGCCGCTCCAGCGACTCGCGCCGCTTCCGCTCCTCGAGCAGTTCCGCCTTGTAGGCCGGCTCGGCTTTCGCCGCCTCCTTCTTGGAGTACTCCTCGATCGCCTCTCGTATCAGCGAGCGGATTTCGATGCCGCCCGCTTCCGCCGTAACCGGCGCGTCGTTCCTCATCTCTTCCATCGTTCTTCTCCTTGGCTCTCAGGCTGCTCGCACCACTCGTCGATCTCTCTCGCGATCCGGTCCTTGATTTCCTGCCTGACGTCGCACAGGTATTTCAGACTCAGCTTCTTCAGCACCTGCTTCCGCAGCGTCCTCGACCCTACCCCCAGGCCCAGCAGCTTCGTCGCATCCTCCAGCTCGCCGCTGAAGTCTCCGATGTCGAACTCGTCCAGGCCCGACACCTCGACCGACAAGTCGTCTTCCCGCGCCGCCTCAATGGAACAAAGGATTCGTCGCAGCGTGTCTTTCACTGTGTCGCCGTACGCCCGCAGGACTTCCTGCGTGATGGTGAAATCGCGCTGTTTGCTCAAGCCGGACTGCACCGACCCGCCCGTCAGCGCCCCTCCGGCTTGTGTCAGCAGGTAGCAGACGCGGTAGATCTCGTCTTTGAGCCGCGTCAGGTTATCGGCCGCAATCTGGTAGACGTGCCCCTCCGGCTCCGTCCACCCGAACCGGTCTTCCGACCCCAGTTGGATGTAATACGATTCCCCGGCGATCTGGTTCCATTCGCGGTCCGAGTAAACCACCGGAGTCGCGAACAACCCCATCGTCAGCGCCCACGACAACGCGTTCGACTTATTGAAATGCTCCAGTTGAAGCATCGCCGCCTTGTTCGCCAGCCACAACCCCTCGCTGACCTTCAGCTCGAAAATCGGAACGCGTTTTAGTTTCGCCAGCCCGTGGCGCCCTTCGTCGACAAGTTCCGGGGCGCCGGGCTCGTCGCCCCGCTCCGTGCGCCGGTACGTTCGGAACAACTCTTTGTCGTAGTACACCCACCGAGTCTCCCGGACCCAAGGGGCATCGCTCTCCCTCTCCTGCCGAAGGTGCGACGTCCGAACTACTACCCAGTCGAGATTGCCGTTCCCGTCGTGGCTCCAGTTGATCAGCTCCTCTGCTCTGCAATCGACCAGGTACGCTCGCGCCCAGCCTGCCGCTTCCTCCTCCGCCCGATTCGTCACCGGTCCCGACGGCCGCGGGAAGTCAACCAGCACGTAGCCGGAACCGGTCACCAGCGCCTCGATCAACACCCGACGGAAGAAATCCGTTAGCGACGTGCCCCGCAAGTCGCAATCTTCGACAAACTTCGCGAAGAACTCGCGGGCTGCCTCATTGTTCCCGTGAAAGCTAAGCAGCGGTTCGCGGCGAAACAGCGTCGCCGCGTACCAGTCGATGATCGAGCCGAGGTAGTTCTCATAAAAGACCCGGCTCAACCGCTCGCCGAAAACGTCCAGCGGCTCTTTCTGGCGCCTGACCAGATACTCGGAGGCGTGTTCCTTGAACTGCTCCCCGCCCGCGTAGAGGTCACGGTAGGTCCTCCACATCGCCCGCTTCGCGGCGTACTCCGGATGTTCTCGATCGATGTTGAACACACTCGCCCCCTGGCGGCCCTCGCGCCGGCGCTCGTCGCCGCAACGCTAAAACAGCCGCCTTCCTTTTTCTCCGGCCGGCTCCACCGGCCGGCATTCCTGGCAGACCAGGTACCCCAGCGCGTCCGAGAGGTGGGTCCGTTGCGGGTCCTTCTCTTTGTCGATGTTCTCGCTTCCGGGCTTGAATGAAACCTGCTCGAGATCGAGAATCAATTCCCGGCACTTCGGATCGATCAGCAACCGCGTCTCGTCCCCCGCCGACCGTAGCATCGCGTTCACCCAGCTCACGCGGTCCCGCACGGACGGGTTTGACTTCGGCACCCGGAAGTGAAATTCGTGGCCCGCCCGGCGCAACCCCTCCCGGACCATCTCGTAGTCCGCCGATCCGGTCGTCTGCCGCTTCTGGCCCGTCGCATCCCCGTAAATGTACAGGCCGGCGCGATGAAAACGATACCTGCTCGTGAAGACTTCCACCAGCTCCGGCGTGCACGATCGCCGCAGCACGATTTCGTCGATCACGTGGATCACATCGCCACGAATCTGGGCGATCACCGAGGACATCGGGTCCACGTTGAAGTCCAGCGCCCAGCGCAGCGGCAGCCCGGGGTCCATTTCTCCCGGCGCGAGGTTTCTGCTCCGGTCGAAAGCGTGGTAGGCCTGCCCGTCCTGGACGTTTAGATACTTGCCCAGGGCTTCCTGCTCGAAGAAACGGTCGTCATAACTGCGTTTCAGCCGTTCGTAATAGTCCGGTACTTTCTCGAGTAAATGCCGGTTTTCGTAAGGCCGGGCCAGGACGACCTCATAACCTTCGACGGTGTTGTCAATGAACCGCCGGTAGACCCAATCGAACCCCTTCGGCGTCCACACCGCGAATCCGCATAGCCGCTGCGCCTTTGGATCTCTCAACCGCCCTTCCAGCCGCAGCCACGCTTCCTGCGCGGTGTATGTCAGCTCGTCGAGCCCGAACCACGCCAGGTTTGTGCCGCGGAGCCGTTCGTAATCGTCCACGGGCCGGAAGATGATCCGCGAACCCGTGTCCTTCATCACCAGAACGTTCTCCGCCTTGAGATAGTCGTGCGGGATCGCGCTTCGCCCCAGGATGTCGAACAACGTGCTTTGCGTCGCGTCCCTCAGCATCGGGTACGTCGGTGCGCCCAACAGCCCGGAGCGCCCGGGGTTCAGATAGCTGAGCCGGATCGCCTCCTGGCAAAGGGCTTGGCTCTTACCGGAGCCGACGGGCCCCGAAAAGCCTTTGAATCTCGCGCTGGACCTGTGGAAACGGGCCTGAGAAGGAAGCGGGGAGTACTTTATGTCCCTGATTCGGGTTCCTTCTCTGCCGGCTCCACCCATGTCACTCGAACCTCCTTCGGCGTGTCCTCTTTCATTTCCTGTTCCAGTTGAACCAGCCGGACGAAATCGCCCACAGAAACTTTGTACTGATCCTCCTGGAGTTTTGCTTCGAACTTCCGCAACACCCGTCCAACCAGTCGGGATCGCTTCACGGGACGTTTGCGGCCGGGCTTGTCGGTTTGTTTCTTTTTCTGTTCTTTCTCGTTCGTTTTTGCCACCGACGTGCTCATTTCCGCTCCTCCGCGACTCAGGGTCGCCAAACAGCGAACCTTCTCTGCCCAGAGAGTAGCACCAGGCCTCCTCCCCATGGCCGCCACGTGGAAATCTATCTTGTTGACCATAAAGGCCTTAAAAAGCCGTAAAAACTTGTGAATGGGTTCATAAATACAATTTATGAAAATGCACTCTTGCATTGCGGGGGATTGTACTGTAAGCTCAAGACGTGGAGGCATTCGCACACAGGAAGGTTGTATCGGCTCCCAGCGGATACACTTTCTCTGCGTGCACCCTCCCCTCTGTTCCTGTAGTAGGCATTATTATCATTATCGGGGTCACCGTATTCGGCCCCGCCTGATTCGGTCCTGAAAATAAAGGATTTAAGGGCCACCGGCGGGGACGAAGCTCAGCCGGTGGCCCTTTTGGTTTATAGGGGCACAAAACGGCGCGAAATGGTCACTTTTGGGTACGTTTTGGACCGGTTTCGTGCCAGATCGTTTAGGAGATTTCGACCATGTCGACCTTAATGAGTGGCGCCAGGATCCTGCTGGAGTGCCTGGTTCGGGAAGGGGCGGACTGCATCTTCGGCTACCCCGGAGGGGTGATGCTCCCCCTCTACGACGTGATGTACGACCACCCCATCCGGCACGTTCTTGTACGGCACGAGCAGAACGCGGCGTTCGCGGCCGAGGGCTATGCCCGATCCACGGGCCGGGTTGGCGTCTGCGCGGCGACGTCCGGGCCCGGCGCGACAAACCTCGTGACGGGGTTGGTGAACGCGATGATGGATTCGATTCCGATCGTCGCCATCACCGGGCAGGTGACCTCAAAACTGATCGGAACGGACGCCTTTCAGGAGGCCGACACGTTCGGCATCACCCGCTCGTGCACGAAGCACAACTACCTGATCAAGAACCTGGCCGACCTCCCGCAGATCGTACACGAGGCGTTCTACATCGCTTCCAGCGGCCGTCCGGGGCCGGTGCTCATCGACATCCCGAAAGACATCTTCCAAGGGCAGGCGCACTACTCGCCGGTTTCGTCGATCCACCTGCCCGGATACCGGGTGTTCACGGAGGGGCACAGCGGCCAGATCCGGCGCGCCGCGCAGATGATGTGGGAAGCCAAGCGCCCATTCGTTTACGCGGGCGGCGGCATCATCGCGTCGGAAGCAGCCGGCGAACTCCGCGACCTGGTCGAGATCCTGGACGCCCCGGCGGTGTGCACCCTGATGGGCTTGGGCGGGCTTCCGAGCGAGCATCCCAACTTCATCAGCATGCCCGGCATGCACGGCAGCTACGCCGCCAACATGGGCATGACACAGACCGACCTTCTGATCGCCCTTGGCGTCCGCTTCGACGACCGTGTGACGGGCCGCCTCTCGTCCTTCGCGCCGCACGCCAAAGTGATCCATGTCGACATCGACCCGGCGGAGATCGGCAAGAATCGCGCCGCCGATCTGCCGATCGTGGGCGATGTGAAACGCGTCCTAGAAAAACTCAACGACCTGCTGCGCGAATTGAAACCGTCAATGGGCGATCTCAACGCCGCAGGACGGCAGGCGTGGTGGCGGCAGGTCCGGGACTGGCAGCAGGAGCATCCGATCACGCCGGTCTTTTCCGACTCGGAGATCAAGCCGCAGCACCTGATGACGGAAATCGACCGGATTTCGCGCGGCGAGGCCATCATCACGTCGGACGTGGGCCAGCACCAGATGTGGGGTGCCCAGTTCCTCCGGTTCAACAAGCCCCGCCTGTGGCTCAGCTCCGGCGGGCTCGGCTCGATGGGCTTCGGCCTGCCAGCGGCGATCGGAGCGCAGTTCGCCTGTCCCGAAAAACTAGTGCTCGCGGTGGTCGGGGACGGCGGATTCCAGATGTCGGTGCCCGAGCTGGCGACGATCGTCAATCACGGGCTGCCGATCAAGATCATCGTGATGAACAACGGCTACCTCGGCATGGTCCGCCAGTGGCAGGAGCTGTTCTACAACAACCGGCTCTGCGCGGTGGAACTGGAGTCGTTCCCGGATGCCGAGAAACTGGCCGCGGCGTACGGTTTCAAGGGCCGCACGGTCGAAAGCCCGCGCGAGTTGCGGCCGGCTCTTGATGAGGCGCTTGCGGAGCCCGGCCCGTACCTGCTCAACGTGCGCGTGTCACCGTACGAAAACGTTTACCCGATGGTGCCCGCCGGCGCGGCGCTGAACGAAATGGTGCTTACACCGCCACAGCCCGTGCCCATCCCGGTTCCGAAGTAAGAAGGAGAGATCCCCCTATGTTGCAGATCATCTCGCTGCTGGTGGAAAACAAGCCCGGCGCCCTGATGCGCGTTACGGGCGTCCTCACCGCCAGGGGTTACAACATTGAGAGCCTCACGGTTGCGCGCACGCTGGACCCGACGCTCTCGCAGATGACCATCGTCGTCGACGTAGACCCAAACCTCCGCGAGCTGCTCGTCAAGCAGATGAACAAACTGATCAACGTGCTTCAGGTCAACGACCTGACAGGGGCCCGCGCCGTGGCACGCGAAATGGTGCTGATGCGGGTCCGGGCGCCGCTCGAAAAGCGGACCTCCGTGCTCAAGGAGGCCGAGATTTTCGGCGCGCGCGTGGTCGATTCCTCGGTGGAAGGTTTCGCCCTGGAGGCGACCGGCGAACAGGAGAAGCTCGAAGAGTTCATCGACATCATGCGGAGTTACGGCGAATTCGAGATCGCCCGGTCGGGCGTGGTCGTGATGTCGCTCCGATCGAAGAAACTGCGCCTATCTCCGCCCGTTCCAACAAAATCAGAAGCAGAGAGAATAGAACAGAACACTGGAGTCACTCATGGCTAACCGTTACTACGAAAAAGATGGGAACCTGAATACGCTGAAAGGCCTGACCGTCGCCATCATCGGCTATGGAAGCCAGGGCCACGCGCACGCGCTGAACCTTCGGGATTCGGGGGTGAGCGTGGTGGTGTCGGACCTGCCGGGCAGCCCCAACTGGAAGAAAGCCGAAGCAGCCGGCTTGCGGGTGCTGGCCACCGCCGAGGCGGTGAAAGCGGCCGACACGATCATGGTGCTCGTCGCCGATCATCTGCAGGCGGGAATGTACAAGAACGACATCGCCCCAAACCTGAAGGCCGGCAAGACGCTCATGTTCGCCCACGGCTTCAACATCCATTACGGCGAGGTCGTCCCGCCGAAAGAAGTGGATGTCTCGATGATCGCGCCCAAAGCGCCGGGTCATCGGGTGCGCGAGCTGTTCACCGAGGGCGTCGGCGTTCCCGCGCTGGTGGCCATTCACCAGAACCCGTCCGGCAAGGCGCTGGAGCGCGCGCTGGCGTATGCGCTGGCGCTCGGATGTCTGAAGGCCGGCGTGATCGAAACGACGTTCAAGGAAGAGACCGAGAGCGACCTCTTCGGCGAGCAAGCCGTGCTGTGCGGCGGCGCCGCCGAGCTGGTGCGGGCGGGTTTCGAGACGCTGGTCGAGGCCGGCTATGCCCCGGAGATCGCCTACTTCGAGTGCCTGCACGAGCTGAAGCTCATCGTGGATCTGATCCAGGAGGGCGGCCTCAGCTACATGCGGTTTTCGGTTTCCGACACGGCCGAGTACGGCGACTACACGCGCGGACCGAGAGTGGTGGACGCGCACGTTCGCGGCGTGATGAAGGAACTGCTGGCCGAGGTCCAGTCTGGCAAGTTCGCAAAAGAATGGATTGACGAAAACAAGACAGGCCGCAAAAAGTTTTTGGCGATGCGCGAA
Organism: Bryobacteraceae bacterium; assembly: GCA_035455185.1. Taxonomy (GTDB): domain Bacteria; phylum Acidobacteriota; class Terriglobia; order Bryobacterales; family Bryobacteraceae; genus JAEHDI01. Next base: position 10,239 of record DATIFQ010000153.1, read on the forward strand.
GCATCCCGCCACCAACCCATCGAAGAAGTCGGCCGGGAGCTACGCGCGATGATACCCTTCCTCAAGAAGAGGAAGGAAGCCGGCGTACCGGAAGACCAGCCAGCCACGGCTTCCGGGCGCTAGCCGGGAAAGAACGCAATGAAGATCTCCATCCTTGACACAACACTACGGGACGGCACCCAAGGGGAGGCCGTCTCATTTACCGTCGAAGACAAACTGATGATCGCCCAGAAGCTGGACGAGCTGGGCATCGACTACATCGAAGGCGGTTGGCCGGGCTCAAACCCCAAGGATAAAGAGTTCTTCTCACGCGCCCGGGAACTCCACCTCAAGCATGCCCGGCTGACCGCCTTCGGCTCGACGCGGTTCGCCAAGAACCCGGTGGACCGCGACCCCAATGTGCGCGCCCTGCTCGAGGCAGGCACGCCCGTCATTTCGATTTTCGGCAAGAGTTGGGATCTGCACACGCAACGCGCGCTCGGCATCAGTGAAGAAGAGAACCTGAAGCTCATCGCGGAGACGGTGAAGTATTTGAAGGACCACGGCCGCGAGGTGATCTACGACGCGGAGCACTTCTTCGACGGTTACATCTCGAACCCGTCTTTCGCGCTGCGGACTCTCGAGGCCGCCCGGGATTCGGGCGCGGACATTCTCTGCCTGTGCGACACCAACGGGGGCACGCTGACGGGCCGGCTGACGGAGATCACGGCCGACGTCCGGAAGCGTTTCGATGGAGTGATCGGAATTCACGCGCACAACGATACGGATGTGGCCGTAGCCAACGCCGTGGCCGCGGTGGAACAAGGCGCGACGCACGTGCAGGGAACGATCAACGGCTATGGCGAGCGGTGCGGGAATTCGAACCTGTGCTCCATCATCGCCAACCTGGAGCTGAAGCTGGGGCACACGACCATCGGCAGCGACAAGCTGGTTCAACTCACTTCGGTGGCGAAGTTCGTGGCCGAACTGGCCAACCTGAACCTCCGGAACGACCAGCCGTACGTGGGGCGCAGCGCGTTCGCTCACAAGGGCGGGATCCACGTAAGCGCGGTGCTTAAGGACGCGGCAACGTACGAGCACGTTCCCCCGGAGACGGTGGGCAACCGGCAGCGGGTGCTGCTGAGCGACCTGTCGGGACGGAGCAACATCCTGTACAAGCTGAAGCAGCACGGTCTGGCGGACCGGCTGACGGAGGAGGCGCGGCGGGAGCTGCTCGAGCGGATCAAGCTCATGGAGTACCAGGGGTATGAACTGGAGGCGGCGGAGGGCACGTTCGAGCTGCTGGTGCGCGAGGCGCTTCACCCCGGAACTCACTTTTTCGATCTGGTGAGCCTGGATGTGTCGACGCAGATCGCCGGCACGAAGGGAACGAGAGTAACGGCGACGGTGACGCTGAAGGCAGCGGATGGTGTGCACTCGGCGACGGCGAGCGGGCACGGGCCTGTGAACGCGCTGGATCTGTGCCTGCGGCAGTGCCTGTCGTCGCTGTATCCGACCATCGCCAACGTGCGGCTGACGGATTACAAGGTCCGCGTGCTGGAACCGAAGAAGGGGACGGCGGCGCGGGTGCGGGTGCTGATCGAGTGGTCGGATCACCGCCGGAGCTGGACGACGGTGGGGGTATCGGAGAACGTGATCGAGGCGAGCTGGCAGGCGATGGTGGACGCGCTCCGGCTGGAGCTGATGCGCCTGATGGAGCAGGACGAGACGATCGAGAGGGCGGTGGAAGATTACTGCTGGGGAGTGTGAGGGAGGCCACAGGCTGAAGCCTGTGCCACCGATGGCGTGAGGAACTTCTGGAAACTTCGGCAGCCGGACGTGCGGCGCATCGTTCTGGTGGAGAGCGGGCCGCGGCACCTGCTGGAAGGCGCGATTCCCGTCTTGCGCCGACTCTACGGAGAATCGATCCCAATCGATCTGGTGACGTGTTTCGCCGGCAGCCCGGTGGGGTTCACTGCCGGGAACGGCCGCGTGTATCAGGTGGCCGACCACCAGGGACGGGCAGGACGGAAGCGCCTCTATCGGGAACTGTGCGCGCTGGCGCCGGACGCGCTGGTGATGGTCTGCGCGGACGTGCCGATCATGACGAAGTGGAAGTGGGCGCTGGCGTGGAATCTGCCGGCCAAAGTCCTGATCCTCAATGAAAACGGCGATTTCTTCTGGTTCGACCGCGCGCACTGGCGGGTGATTCTGCACTTCATTGCGTTCCGCTCGGGGCTGACGGGCGGCGGCATGGTCCGCACCATCGCCGACTTCGCGCTGTTTCCCTTCACGCTGACATACCTGCTGCTCTACGCCGGTTGGATCCACGCCCGGCGGAAGGTGCGGCTGGCGATGCGGAGTGGGGCAATGGGGCTGGATAAGACTTAGGGGCGGATGCCGACTCGCCTGGTTCAGGCCGCATCCAGCACGTCGATCCGAAG
>DATIFQ010000154.1:0-3908 GCA_035455185.1 Bryobacteraceae bacterium
CACGGTCAAGACAATGAGGTGCCAGAGATGCGGATGCCGTCGGAAGGTGACATCTTCCAAAAGCACCGCGGTCATACCGGTCAGTGCGCTGTAAAGGATCATGACGCCGAGAAAGGCCGCGAAGAAACGTGGGTCCACCAGTCCGAGAAGGAAGCACACGGGTACCAGGACGTATCCCGTCAATTCGACGAGGGGCCCGAGCATCTCAAACAGGAGAAAGCACGGCATCGAAACCAGCCCGATAACCCCGTACCGTGGCCGTCCCAGCATGGCCCGGTGACGCCACAGCGTATCAATGAGGCCTCGCTGCCACCGCGTACGCTGATTTCGGAGCGCGCGCAGTGTCGTCGGTGCTTCCGTCCAACAGACTGCATCCGGAGCGAAACGAATCCGGTAGGGTTTCCCTTCGTCTCGCAACTGCCTGTGTAGTCGCACCACCAGCTCGATGTCCTCGCCGTGTGTATCTGGAGCATAACCTCCCGCCCGGATGACCGCCTGTTTATCGAACACACCGAAGGCTCCCGATATGATCATAAGCCCGTTCCATGCATCCCAGCCCATGCGGCCGAAGAAGAATGCGCGCAGATACTCAACGATCTGAACGAGCGGGAGGGGCGCCCGGGGAAGCTGGACACGCACCATACGCCCCGCACGGATCTCGCTACCGTTGGCAATTCGAATGACGCCCCCACAAGCGACGGTCAGCGCAGGCTCGTCGACAAAAGGACGGACCACTCGCAACAGCGCTTCCTCCTCCAAGACTGAGTCCGCGTCAATAGCACAAAAGAGCGGGTACAAGGCCACGTTGAGCCCCGCGTTCATTGCGTCCGCCTTGGAGCCTCCGTTCTCTTTGTCAACGACTATCAGCGTGGGATACTCCCGCGACTCATAGACGGCCCGAATGGGCCGACAGGGCACTGTCAGGTCAAAGCAACGGGCCACGGGCCGCAGGACGAACTCTTCAATCAGGAGACGAAGGGTACCGTCGGTAGAGCCGTCATTAACCACCACGACCTCGAACTGGGGATAGTGAAGCATCAAGAGGGAACGAACGCTTTGGACGATATTGGCCTCTTCATTGTAGGCTGGCGCGATGATAGAGATCGGCGGCGTCAGGGGAGATTGCGTCAACCACCGAAGATCTCCCCAGTGCCACGCCTTGAGTGCTTGCCACGTCCTGACGAACCCTACCAGCATCAGGACAAGGTATTGGGTGTTGATGGCGAAGAAATACACCAAGACCAAACCGTTATAAACCAAAATCGTTGAGCGAATGACGTCCCACCACATCATGAAACCACCCGAGACGCCCCGAGGCGATCGAGGACATATCGAGCGATCATACGCGAGAGAGGTCCGCCCTCCACCACTTCTTCTTGTAGGGCATTACGACCAGCGGGGCGCAACTCCGCCAGCGCCACAGCAGCATGGAAGCGCACCCACCAGTGCGGATCCTCGAGAGCACGACGCAGGCAAGCCACCGAATCCGAGCTGCCCAGGAGGCTCAATCCTTTGGCTGCTTGGCAACGAATCTCCCACTGTGGATCTTCCAACAGGTTTTCCAGCAGGCTCCTCAAGCGCGGATCTCCGATGGCTGCCAAGGCTTTCACCACTTTGACTCGCAGAGCCGGATCAGCATCCTCGACCAGGGCCAACAGGGCGTCTGTCGCCTGCGGTGCGCGCATGAAGCCCAGTACATCGACCGCAGCCGCGCGAGCCGAAGCGGCGGCTGCACTCCGGAGAAACGCCAAGACGTCTTCGACGACCTCGCGCCCCCGCAGGGTGAGCACCTCTGCGGCCGCCCGCACCACGCCCGGATTGGAGTCCCCGAGGAGGGGCACCAACGCGGTTAAAGCCTCTCGATCTCCCGTTTCCCCCACAGCGCGCACCACGGCGAGGCGTACACGGACGACAGGGTCGGACAGTGCAGTTCGAACCAAGGGTAGGACGGTGAGGCTTCGTAGCGTGCCTAGTCGCGCGGCGGCGGCGGACCGTCGCATCCAGCTCCGCGCCCGAAGTGCGTCAAGATCGCGCCTCAATAGACCCAGGTCCCGATAAAGTCCCGCTAGGGTTTCGACCTCTTCACCCTTGAGGTCGAGCGCTAGGCGTAGAATCATGTCGCGCACAATGAGACGATCCATCCCCTTGACGGCTCCCACAAGCGTCTGTACGCCACTCGGGTCCGTGAGGGCAGCGAGTAGGAGCGGCGTGAGAGAGGCTTCTCGCCTCTGGGCGTGCTGCGTCCATATCATCCCAGCCATGCGCTGTATCAGCAGCAAAGCAAACAGCGCAAGGACCGCCACGAGCAATGCGAGCAGGAATATCAGGAGCAGCGACAATGGGTCGTGTAGGTGGATTTCCATCAAAAATCCATCGAGATTCCGAAGTTCACACCATTGCGAATGTACGACGTGCGACGATCTTCGTACTCGTAATCGAGGCGGAGTGCGACCCGGTCGGTCAGGCGCCACGTGACCCCAGCGCCCGCCGTGGTCACAGTGATCTCGCGTAGTGCCACCTGGTTCGCGTTAAGAACATCACCACCGTAGCCGAAGCTACCATAGGCACTTACGGAACCTTCGGGAAAGAGGGTCACCCGACCGAAGCCAGCGTGGTTGGTACCGGTTGTGGAAACGTCGGCGTAATAGTATCGGCCGAGCACCGCGACGTAGGGAGACCAGGTTACCTCCACGCCGGGCGAGACGACATCCTCCCGAACGCCAGCGCCAAAGCTGGCGTGTCGATAACGAATCAGGGGCGTGATCGTCGAAGCAAGGCGGTAGCCCAAGTCGACAACATAGATTTTCCGGGCAACAATATCCGCATCGAACCCATATGTGAAGCTGCCACCAAGGGTGAAACCTGCAGGAAGCTCGTGGGCGGCCCCGATCGTTAGTTGAGTAGCGTCCTGGTCAAACCGACGATACTGATCCACGTTCAACAGAAAGGTCGTTTCTTTCCATGGTCGTGCGCTCACGGCGATTGTCTCCTGATACCAATCACTGAGTCCCCCGTTGAGCGCATCGAACCGGAACCCCACGTAGGTGCGGAAGCGCCAGGGGCGCGGGATCTTCGCTATTCGGTCCAAACCTTCCCTTGCATCCACACTGCTTGGATCCAAGCGGAGCGCGGCATCGTAAAAGGTTTTCGCTCCCTCGAGATCGTCCTGCCAAAACCGAAGGCGCGCAAGTCCGACGAATGATTCTGGGTCGTGTGGGGCAAGTTGGCGTGCACGCTCAAAAAGCTCGGCGGCCTCCGAGTATTTGCGTTGCCATCCCAAGATCGTGCCAAGCTGCAGATAGGCCTCGACGACATTGGGATTATCCGTGAGTACTCGACGGCATTCCGCCTCGGCCTCGGAGTACCGGCCCATCCATCCCAGTATTCGGGCACGCCCGATATGCGCTTCTACGTCTTCCGGCTTGGAGGCTACAACCCGAGCGTATTCCTCAAGCGCGTCCGCGTATCGTCCGAGTCGGCCAAGAGCGTTGGCACGTCCTTTATGTGCTTCGAGGTTTTGAGGCTGGGCCTCCACCATATGATCGTAGATTATTAAAGCCTCCTCGGCCTTTCCTGCGCGAAGGTGTGCCTGCGCCTCCACCAGCGGGTCGGCCGGCTGGGCCCCAAGAAGTCCCGGCCATGCAACGGTCAAGGGCAGCCAAAGGAGGATGAAAGCTACGCCTCCTAGCAGCCAGGGTTCATGCCTGCTACTGGTTTTGTCACTCATGAGAGCGCAGGGCTCAGGCGGTTCGGTGCCAGCCGTCGTCCGAGCGACGGCAGCGAGAATCTGCGTCGCCCGGGGACCCGCCGCGGAGAACGATTTCGGTCCAATCATCGCTTTGGCGACTGGGGATACGACATGGGACCCCTACGCTTTGAGGACAAGAGTCCATGGCCCCGGATACTCA
>DATIFQ010000155.1:0-3652 GCA_035455185.1 Bryobacteraceae bacterium
CGCATACGCGCGGCTTCTACGGCCGCGCCGCCGTGCTCTATCACCACGCGCGGGGAACGCCGCCGAAGGGGCTCTTCTGGCTGCCGATGCGGGATGGCCGCTGGCGGATCGACTGGCCGCGCACGAATCGTGGCGCGTAAGACCCGCGTCGCAGTAATCCCTCCACTTTGTCTGCCCGGACGGAAAAACGGGGACTGACTTGGACTGACTCCAGTTTCGCTGCAGTTGCGAAAGTGGTGTCTGTCCCCGCTTTTCCCGAATGGACGCACCTCAGGGGCATAGGCTAGCACTGGCGCAACACCGGGGGAGTACAGTAGCACCATCGGGAGCACCGTCACAAATGAACCCATCTACCTATTGCCGATGCGGGCGGGAAAGTGGAGGATCAATAAGAAACAAGAAAGAGGATCTGCGGATGTTGGGAATATTGGAGAAGTTTTCAGCTACATCGAGGGGCGCCCCGGATCGGAGGGCGAACGACCGTTTTCCGATGGTGCGTGAACTCCACTACAAAGTGATGCATTCGAAGGGCAGGGACGAAATCGGGACCGGCCAAACGGTCAACATCAGCAGTGCTGGAGTTTTGTTCACGGCACAGTCGCCTCTGCCGCCAGGCAGGCGGCTGGAGGTCTCCATTAGTTGGCCGGCCCAATTGGATGGCAAGTGCGGTCTGAAACTAATCGCCCGTTGTAGGGTCGTGCGCTGCACGGACACAACCGTCGCCCTGGAGATCGACAGGTACGAGTTCAGGACCGCTGGCCGGGAGTTTGCAGCCGCAACCGTGAATCAGGTCGCCCCGCTCTAGGGCGGAGACATCGCCTTCGACGTCCGGATTGAAGAGCGTACACCGCATCGTACCGGTACTTAACACCGGCGTCTAGTCCTAGCATTCAGCAAAGCAAGGGCCCACAATACTCCTGGTGCCTCGAATGCACACTGTGGATTCGATGAGGCCCGCGTCTCCCGCACGCCCAATCCGGCGGACGTGAGGGGTCCCTACCAAGCCGGGCTCAACCTGAGCGGCGGCGCACTGCCATGCGCCGCCATATTCTTTCCATGAGGCAGGGTGCGCAGCCACCCGCAGCCCGGCGCCGCCTTCGTTGGAGTAGAATTGCTTTGCCATCGCATCCAAAGAGCAATCACCATGAAACACGAGAATCGACGGGCATTTCTCCAAACGGCCGGCGCAGTGGTCCTGGCGCGGCAGGCCTTCCCGGTGCTGGGGGCGAACGACCGGATAAACCTCGGAGTGGTGGGCATCGGCGGCCGCGGCCGCGATCACATTGACGAGTTTGTGAAGCTGCCCCAGTGCCGCATCGTCGCCGTCTGCGACGTGGACCAGGCCGGCCGCGAGCGCGGCGTCGCCCAGGTGGAACGGCTGGCAGGCTCGAAGCCAAAGCAGTACGCCGACATGCGGCAACTGTTCGAGGACAAGGAGATCGACGCTGTCTCGTTCGCCACGCCGAATCACTGGCACGCGCTCGGCACAATCTGGGCCTGCCAGGCCGGCAAGGATGTGTACGTCGAGAAGCCGCCGAGCCACAACATCTACGAGGGCCGCAAGATGATCGAGGCCGCCCGGAAGTACAACCGGATGGTGCAGGTCGGCTCGCAAAGCCGCAGCATGGGCTACGTTCAGCGCGCCGTGCGGCTGCTCGGAGAGGGCGTGATCGGCAAGGTTTACGAGGCGAAGGGATTGTGCTTCAACCCGAGGAAATCAATCGGCCACACGCCCGATGAGCCGGTGCCTCCCGGCATCAACTGGGACCTGTTCCTCGGCCCCGCGCCCATGCGTCCCTTCAGCCGGAACCGTTTCCACTACAACTGGCACTGGTTCTGGGACACCGGAAACGGCGACATCGGCAACCAGGGCATCCACGAAATGGATAAGGCGCGGTGGGGGCTCAACCGGGGCCTGCCGCTGCATGTGGTCTCGACCGGCGGAAAGTTCGTCTACCAGGACGATCAGGAGACGCCCAACACCCAGATCGCCGTTTTCGATTACGGCGACGCCCAAGTCACCTTTGACGTCCGCGGCCTGATCACTCCGGGAGAAGGCGATGTCCGCCGGGAGGACCATTTCGTCGGGAACGTCTTTTTCGGCAGCGAGGGCTACCTCACGCTCGACGGCAACGGTTTCCGCGTCTACAAGGGCTATGAACGCAAGCTGGTAATGGACGAAAAGCCCGGTCCCGAGGGCGACACCGGCCCCCACATGGAGAACTTCCTGGCGGCCTGCCGCAGCCGCAGATACCAGGACCTGACCGCCGATATCGAGATCGGGGTCACCTCCGTCGCCCTTGTTCATTTGGCCAACATCAGCTACCGCGTCGGGCGGCGGCTGACCATTGACCCGGCCACTTGGCGGATCAAGAGCGATCCGGAAGCGGAGCGGATGCTCACGCGTCCCTACCGGGCCCCTTACGTCGTTCCCGACAAAGTCTGAGGTTCTTGTGGGGCGGGCCCCCTGGCCCGCGCGGGGCTCTCAGCCCCGCCATTCACTGACAATCGCCGAGACAGGCAAGCAGGGAGGAACTCCCATGTCCTTGCCGGAGAACGCCCAGCTTTGGGTGTGCCCGCCGTAAGCGACGACTAGCATGAGTGCGAGGAGGGCGAGGCGCATGCGGTCGGGTTTGCGGAGGTTGAGGGGCATGGGTTCAGATCTGTCGCATCGAGGTGCTGTTGATCCTTACGGTGCGATACGGAATACGTAAAGGAGCTTTCGTTCCTTGGTCAGTTTTTCAAAATCATACCAGCCGTCGCTTGCGCCGCCCCAGCCAAGATTCACATGAACGAACATTCGATCGTTGTCCCCGGCCATGCCGTCAATAACCGCGGCGTGTCCGTTGCGCACGATCTTTATGCCAAGAATGTCGTCGAAATACGCGACAAGGGGGTGGCCTTCCCGTAGCTCCGATCGTATGGTTTCTGCCACGTTGGAGTCGATCCGCGCCACCGTGCAGCCATAGTGTTCGGCGATCTCGCGCGGAGTGATGGCGACGTCCATGTATTCTCCGCTGCCGAAGTCCTTTTGCACGACCGCCGCCGCTTGAAAACAGTAACGCGCCGTTGCGAGTGAATTCTCCGGCGGCGTATCCGGCGCTATGGCCGGCACCATGCGATCCCAATCGACCGAACCATCGAGCGTCTCATCAATCGTCATGCCCCGGCGAGTTTGGTAGTGTACCCGCCCTCTTGGCTCCAGACGGTGGAAAGCGAGTACTTGGGCAAACGCGACCGACCAGCACCCGAGATCTGCCCGGCCCGGCGCAAGCGCGGCGTACGGGCCGTCTTGTTTCCAACGCGTGTGGATCAGCGGCCCGTGCGTCTCCCGCCACGCCGCCTGTGGTTCGGAAAAGGCGGGCGCCAATTCTTTTTCGAGCCCGCCCTTCGCGACCCAGATGCCGAAAACCACGATGCCGGCCAGAAGAAGCATCAGAATTGCCGCCAGCATTAGGATGCGCCTTCTTTTCATAAGTGGTCATCCACTACGACACCAAAATCCTCCTTGACCGGGTGGTGGAGAGTCCCCAATGAAAACCACGCGCTGCTCCCCCGGAGCGGGCGAGGCGGCGGAAACCACGAGCACGGCGGCCCTCGCAGGTTTCCGATCGGGGAAAAACGGGGACTGACTCCAGTTTCGCTGCAGTTG
>DATIFQ010000156.1:0-3026 GCA_035455185.1 Bryobacteraceae bacterium
GGCATACTGAACATCCCCATGGACGTGCGCGTCTCCACCCATCCACACCGCCAGCGCCGCCACTCCCAGCAGCACAAGGAACCGCGACCGTTCCGAGCCGCGACCATAGGGAGCGGTCATTTCTTCCCCACCCCTCTCACGCACCTTCACCGGATCTTGCCCTCCACGAAAGGCACCTCGAAGACCTTCTCGTGCTGGATCGGTCCGTGACCGAAATACCCCTCTTCCCCGAACAGTTCGCCGTGATCGGCCGTAATCGTGATGTAGGTGTTTTTCGGAACGGTATCGAACAATTCCTCGACCACATTGTCGAGGTACCGGACCGCCTCGACCTGCCGCTTGCGGAGCATGTCCAGTTTCGCCTGGTCGAAGAACTTCTCTTTCCTGGAAACGAGCTTCCCGCCGACGATATGGTCGTCCAGGTGTTTGAAAACGCCATGGACGCCGCTGATCCGTGGCCACTCATCCGGAGGTTCGTCCGGAAGCGCGTAGGGATAGTGCGTTTCACCGACATTCAGTAGGTAGAACGAGGGCCGCTCCTTGGAGAAGCGCATCTGTCGGACCATGGCCCGCATGTCGTTGTGCTTCGGCATCAGCGAGTAGGTGTCGAACCCCTGGTTCAGCACCGTTCGGGGGTTCAGCACCGGCAGGGAAACCATCGCGTGCGTCCGGTAGCCGAGAGTCTCCCGCAGAAAGTCCGGCAGGTAAAGCCGGGGGATCAATGACTTGAATTCGAAATCCCGGCAGCCCAGACGCTCATTGAACTGGACGAACTCCTTCTGGTAGTACTCGGACGCAAACACTTGTTTCGGGCTGCGATGCGGCATCAGGCCGATCAGGAAATTGTAGTGGGAGGGCGACGTCCAGGACGCGTACGACCAGCGCTTCTCGACCGTGCCGAGCTTCCTCATGACCCGCGGACGCGCCTTGACCCACGAATCGTAGCGGCAACTGTCGAAGATTACCAGGACGTAATTGTTTCGTTTAAGCTTTTTGCGGGTTCCGGCGGCTGGCACTATGTAGTCATTATATCAAGCCGCCCGAACGCCCCCTTCTTCTCCCGGCACAGGCGAAACAAAGTTGCAGGAACAACCAAGTCCCGCGTAACGTAAGAGTTATCGGGGAAAGAGAAATGCCTTTCTGTTGCCAATGTGGAAGCGCCACCACCGATACCGACACCTACTGCGGCGCCTGCGGAACACGCCAGCCGGTTACACCGAAGCGTAAGCAGGCTGCCAACGGCCTCAGTCCTCGCACGGCATCCATTCTCTGCTACATCCCGGTCGTGGGCTGGATACCCGCGATTGTCGTCCTGGCCTCCCAGCGGTTCCGGAACGCGCGTGAGGTCCGTTTTCACGCCTTTCAGGGCATCTACCTCTTTGTCGCCTGGCTGCTGGTGGACTGGGTGATCGCTCCGCTCTATCACCTTCCGTTGTGGCACGGAGGCCACCTGTTCCCGGGCATCTTCGTCGGCGGCATTCTCAAAACTGTCATCTTCTTCGGCTGGATCTTCATGCTGATCAAGACGAGCCAGGAAGAGACCTTCAAACTCCCTCTGCTCGGCGAACTCGCCGAGCGTTCCGTCGCCGAGCAACGTTGAGCGCGCCGTCCCTCCGGCCCCGCCCGCGGTGTGGTATGTTTATTCATACGGATGAATAATTACTCAACGCCCGTTCGCGCCGGCGTGGTCGGTTTCCGCGGTTACAGCGGCGCGGAACTGCTGCGTATTCTTGACCGTCACCCCAGCGCCGAGCCTTGGCTTCTCGAGCACCGCGCCGACTCCGAAGAGCGGCATCACCCGCGCGGAGATCGGAGCCACCCTCGAATCCCCTGCACTCCCGACGCGGTCCAATCCGAGGGAATCGGTGTCGTCTTTCTGGCGACGCCGCCCGAGGTCTCCATGGATCTCACCCCGGCGATGCTGGAGGCGGGGGCCAAGGTGATCGATCTCAGCGGCGCGTTCCGCTTGAGGACGGTGGAGAACTACGCGCGGTGGTACAAGGAGACGCACACCCAGCCCTCGTTGCTCGCCGAAGCCGTTTACGGACTTCCCGAGTTTTGTCGCGACGCCGTGCGTGGCGCCCGGCTCGTCTCAAATCCGGGCTGCTATCCGACCGCGGCGAATCTTGCCATCCGGCCGCTCATCGAAGCCGGCATCGTGGACCGGAGAGCGGGTATCGTCTGCGACGCGAAGTCCGGTGTGAGCGGCGCTGGGCGCAAGCCGAGTCTGAAAACCAGCTTCTGCGAAGTGGTGGAGAACTTCTCCGCCTACTCGATTCTGAAACACCGGCACGTGGCGGAGGTCTTGTTGACCTCCGGGCTCGAAGAGCCTGAGTTCAGCTTCACCGCGCATCTTCTGCCGCTCGACCGCGGCATCCTCGAAACCGTCTACGTTCGCCTCTTGCCCGGCCGGGATGCGGACAGCGTGTTGTCGGCGTACGAAAAGCGCTATTCCGGCGAGCCGTTCGTCCGGCTGTACGACCCCGGGCACGTCCCGGATCTTCGGGCCATCCAGCACACGAACTTCTGCGACATCGGCTTCCAGGTGGATGCGGCGAGCGGCCGCGCGGTCATCGTCAGCGTCATCGACAATCTCGTGAAGGGCGCAGCCGGCCAGGCCGTCCAGAACATGAATCTGCTTCTTGGTTACCCCGAGACCGAGGGGCTTCTGTGAAACTGCTTGTCAAACTCGGCGGCACGCTGCTCGACGTCGAGGAATCACGGCTGCGGATCGCCCGTGAACTGGCTGCCGTCGCCGCCGGCGGCCATCAACTCGTCGTCGTCCACGGCGGCGGGAAGCAGATGACGCGCTTCCTGACCGAACGCGGCATCGAAAGCCGCTTTATCGACGGGCTGCGAGTGACGACGCCCGAAACCATTGACGCCGTCTTGAAAGTTTTCGCGGGCAGCGTCAACAAACAACTGGTGGCATCGCTCATCCAGGCCGGGGCGCGGGCCGTCGGTCTTTCGGGCATCGACGCCGGCCTCGTCGAGGCCGAACCATTGCGCGAGGAACTCGGTGCGGT
>DATIFQ010000157.1:0-2814 GCA_035455185.1 Bryobacteraceae bacterium
CGCCACCTGAAACATCCCGGCTTTATCCGTGTAGAACGCCAGCGGGCGGCCGAACTGCTCCAGATATGCCCCCAGCAGACGCCTGTTCTCTTCGCTGGTGTCGTGCCGCACGAAGCGGGCGAATAGCCGGCTGGTGGCATCGTCAATCATCGAAATCAGATAGATCGTTTCGCCGCGCCCTTCCAGCCAGTCGTGAGTGCTAGATGATCGTTCTCTAAATACCGATACATTTGACCCGATTTATGTTTTAATGGGTCATGCCCTTTCCAAGGAGGCGCAGCCCCCTCCAGTTCAGTGGGCAGGATTTGCTCAGGCTGGAGTCCATTAGCAAGTCGCGAACCGAGGAGAAGCGGCGCAGTCTCCGGGCAGCGTTTCTTCTGGACTCGCGATCTGGCCAGTCCGATGCGGCCATTGCGCGACACCACCATGTCAGCCGCAGCACGGTGGTGCTGTGCCTTCAGAAGTTTCTCCAATTCGGACTGGACGCGGCGCTGGGGGAATTGCCCCGACCCGGCAAGCCACGCCAACTGCCAGACGACGCGATTGCCTGGGTGCAGGATTGTGCTTGCCGGAAGCCAAAGGAACTGGGCTATTCCTACGAATTGTGGACGTACCGGCTGCTGCTCGCTCACATCCGCCAACACTGCGCCGCCGTCGGGCATCCGGCGCTACTCAAACTGAGCCGCTCCAAACTCCACAAGATCCTGCGGCAGGGCGAACTCCGGCCCCACAAGATTCGATACTACGTGGAGAAGAGGGATCCGGACTTCGCGGTCAAAATGGCCAACGTGCTGCATGTCTACAAGGAGGTCGAGATCGTCAACGAATACCGGCGGGGCGAGACCGGCCGGCAACTGCGCATGGTGACGATCTCGTATGACGAGAAGCCCGGCATTCAGGCCTTGGCCACGACGACGCCTGATCGGCCACCGGTGGTAGGGACGCATCCCAGTCACCTCCGGGATTACGAATACGTGCGACTGGGGACGGTGTCGCTACTGGCCGGACTGGATTTGCACAGCGGCAGAGTGACCGAAACCGTCAGCGATACGCATAACAGCAGCGATTTCATCGCCTTCTTAAGGAAGTTGGACGGCGCCTACCCGGAGCACCACCAAATTCGATTGGTGCTGGACAACCATTCCGCACACACCTCCAAAGAAACGCGCGGTTACCTGCAAACTATGCCCCACCGCTTCGTTTTTGTGTTCACCCCGACCCACGGCTCGTGGCTGAACCTGATCGAGAATCAATTCAGCAAGATGACGCGTACGATGCTGCGAGGAATCCGCGTGACCAGCAAGCAAGAACTGATCGACCGAATTCATCAATACTTCGAGGAGATCAACGCAGCCCCGGTTGTCTTTCGTTGGAAGTACAAGATGGATGAGACCATCATTGTATAGCTAATAAGAGAACGCTAATCTAGTGTAGTGTCCCCGAATTAGCTGGCCTTTCGTTTGCGGGTCTTTCGGGCCGTGCAGCCGGGCTGGATCTGTTCAAGAGTCTGGCGGCAGCGCGCGAGTTTGTTCACGATGGATTCGACGGTCGCCGTCCAGACAAACGGTTTGGGTTTTTCGTTCCAGGCGGCGAGAAACTCGTTAATGGCCGTGATCAAGTCCTCGACGCTTAAGAAGGAATCGCGGCGGATTCTCTTGCTGGTTAGCTCGCCGAACCAGCGCTCAATCAAGTTCAACCAACTGGAGCTGGTTGGAATGTAGTGCACCTTGAACCGAGGATGTTGGTCGAGCCAGTCCTTCACCTCCGGCGTGCCATGGGTGCCGTAATTGTCCATCACCAGGTGCAGCGACCTCTTGCCGGGGAACTCGCGGTTGATGCGGCGCAGGAACCTCAGAAACTCCTGGTGGCGATGACGCTTATAACAGTCGCCGATGACTTTGCCGGCAAGCACGTCCAGCGCCGCGAACAGAGTCGTCGTTCCGTGTCGTTTGTAGTCGTGGGTGATCGTGCCGCAGCGCCCTTTCTTCAGCGGCAGCCCGGGCTGAGTTCGTTGCAGAGCTTGAATTTGGCTCTTCTCGTCCACACAAAGCACAATCGCCTGGTCGGGAGGATTCAGATAAAGACCGATCACGTCCGTGAGTTTCTCGAGGAATTTCGGATCGCGTGACAGCTTGAACGTCTCGGTGCGATGCGGCTTGAGGTTGTGACTGCGCCAGATCCTGCTCACGCTGGACTTGCTGATCCCTTGTGCCGCCGCCATTGTGCGGCAACTCCAATGCGTACTTCCTTTGGGCTTGGTTTGCAGAGTGGCGTCAATCACGCCCTTGATTCGAGTCACATCGTAACTGGGCTTCCGGCCCCGACCGGGAGCGATTTCCCAAAGCGCTTGAGGCCCGCCGTCGCGGAAACGCTCGCGCCAGAGGCGAACCGTCTTACGGTTCACGCCGTTCTCCGCGGCGATCATCGTCTCCGTCCTGCCAGCGGCAACCGCCAAGATGATGCGGCAACGTAACGCAACCTGCTGTGGAGTTCCCAGGGCAACCACCCAGCCTTGGAGTTCGCTGCGCTGGTCCTGTGACAGGACGAGAGGATCAACCGCGCGGGGCATGACCTATTATGTCCCGCGCGCCAATGTGTTGTCCAGCTATTTGTGGGACACTACACTAGCTGATCGGGGTGACGCAGCGGCCTGCGTGAAGGCGGGATACCGGTATTTGCACGGCGTGGCCGCAAAGCGGGACGAGCGTAAGGCTGCCGAATACTTCCGAAAAGCCGGCCCCAGGGTTCCATCTGCCGTGGCTTGGCTGTGCTTCATGGAAGTGGCCTGCCGGAAGAAGCCGTTCCCTGCCAGCG
>DATIFQ010000158.1:0-11144 GCA_035455185.1 Bryobacteraceae bacterium
CCATCAGTAAGTTCAACACCTATATTCTCGAGTCGGATTCCGTCACCGGCCCCTGGCGCCTCGTCACGTACATGAAGGACTTCGGCCAGCAGGCCTACTTCGTCAACATCCCCTCGAAGTTCATCAACCCGGACGGGCGCACCTTCTGGCTGATGTACGCCGCCAATTTCTCCAACGGCAACAAGAACTGGCACACCAACCACCAGCCCGATCCCCCCGGCAGCCGCTACGGCATGTGCCTTCAGGAAGTCCGGCTTGGGGCGTAGGACTTCTGTCCTGCGTCCGTGCGGTTGCCCGCCCGGCCTCTTCTTTTCCCCGTTCACCCCCCGAACTCGTCCGCCCAATGTACAAAAGGTGCATTTCAGGTCTGAAATGCTTTGTTATCAAGAGGTTTGTAGTATGATTTGATGGCAGAGGAACATTTCCGGAGCGGGCCTCATGAGTGTGAACATCGGCTTGGACATCGGAGCAATCAGCCTGAAATTGGCGGCCCTCGGGAAACCGGAAGACCGTCCCATCCTGGCGTCCCTCTGCGCCGACAAGCCGGCGTTCCGCCTCATCGACTGGCTGGCCCCTGACGGGCGCCGCCTGCCGCTGGTCCTCTCCGATTACCGCCGCATCGCCGGCAGCCCCATTCAGTCGACCTTCGACCTTCTCCAGGAGTTCTATGATGCCGTTTCCGAGCGCCGCATCGAGGGCATCCGGGTCACCGGTTCAGGCAGCCGCACCATCGCGAAGATCCTCGGCATCTACTTCGAGAACGAGTTCAAAGCGATCGCCCGAATGATCGGGGCCTTCTATCCGCAAGTCCGAACTGTATTCGAAATCGGCGGCGAAAGCTCGAAGTACATTCGCCTGGAGCCTCAGCCCGACCACGCCGGCACGGGCATTGTGGATTACGACCGAAGCGGTGAGTGCGCCGCCGGAACCGGCTCGTTCCTCGACCAGCAGGCCCTTCGCATGAATTACTCCGTTGAGGAGATCGGCTCGGTCGTCTGCACAGCCAGTTGCGCCGCCCGCATCGCCGGGCGCTGCTCCGTTTTCGCCAAGTCCGACATGATCCACGCCCAGCAGAAGGGCTACACCCCGGCGGAGATCCTGCGCGGCCTGTGCGATGCCGTCGCCCGCAATTTCAAGTCGAGCATCGTGAAGGCTCGTGCCGCCGTGCCTCCCGTCGCGTTCATCGGCGCGGTCTCCCAGAACTACGGCGTCACCGCCGCCGTCCGGGAGGTCTTCAAGCTTGGCGAGAACGACCTCGTTGTTCCTGAGCTCTACGCCTGGTGCGGCGCCATCGGCACCGCCATCCTGGAGACCGAGGAACGCAAGAAGCGCTCCATGCGGGACATCCATCGGCTTGACCAGCATGAATCAGAGGTCCGGATGCAAGAGAGTCGGCCGCTCTGCACCGGTCACGTTCTCCAGCTTCGCAACCGCGTCGGGCAGTACGTCGCCCCCGCCGGCGACGTGCCGATTCCCACTTATCTCGGCATCGACATCGGCTCCGTTTCCACCAACGTCGTGGTGATGGATGAATTCGGCGCCGTAATTCACGACGTCTACCTGCGTACCGCCGGCAGGCCCATCGAAGCCGTCCAGCAGGGACTGACCGAAGTATATGAGAAGTGGGGCAACCGCCTCGTCATTCAGGGAGTCGGCACCACCGGCTCCGGCCGGGAGCTGATCGCCGAGCTCGTTGGCGCCGACGTGGTCAACGACGAGATCACCGCCCACAAGACCGGCGCTGTCCACATCAGCAACACCCTCGGCGGCGAAATGGTGGACACCATCTTCGAAATCGGCGGCCAGGACTCGAAGTTCATTTCCATTGAGAACGGGGTTGTCGTCGACTTTGCCATGAACGAGGCCTGCGCCGCAGGCACTGGCTCCTTCCTCGAAGAGCAAGCCGACAAGCTCGGCATCAGCATCAAGGGCGAATTCGCCCGCCTCGCGCTCTCCTCTGAGGCCCCCACGCGCCTCGGCGAGCGCTGCACCGTCTTCATGGAGCGCGACGTCACCTCCTGGCTTCACAAGGGCGAGACGGTGCCCAACCTCGTCGCCGGTCTGGCGTATTCGATCGCCCTCAACTACCTGAACCGCGTCGTTCGCGGCCGGAAAATCGGCAATGTCATCTATTTCCAGGGCGGCACGGCGTACAACGACGCCGTCACCGCCGCCTTCGCCAGCGTCCTCGGCAAGAAGATCACCGTTCCCCCGTACAACGGCGTCATGGGCGCCATCGGCATGGCCCTGGTCGCGCGGCAGTGGCATCTAGCTACGGACGGAAAATCGATGTTCCGTGGCTATGACCTGTCGCGGCTCAAGATGAGTTCCCGCGACTTTGTCTGCAAGGCCTGCTCGAATTACTGCGATATCAAGGAATTCACCATCGAGGGCCACAAGAGTTACTGGGGCGATAAGTGCTCAGATAAGTTCCGTAAGCCGTCTAACACCGGCCGTAAGCCCGTCATCGAAGATCTGTTTGAATACCGTGAAGCAGTCATCGAGGAAATCACCAACAGCTCGAAGCCGGGTGCGCCCGCCCGCGGCATAAAGATTGGCATCCCCCGAGCGATGGCTACTTTTGACCGTTACCCCTTCTGGCAGCGCTATTTCAGCGACCTCGGTTTTGAGGTCCTGCTCTCGCCGCAGACGGATCCGAAAATCGCCGCCCAGGGTGTCGAGATGGCCCTCGCGCAGCCCTGCTACCCCATCCAGGTGGCACACGGACACGCCCTCGCACTGCTCAACGCGGGCGTGGACTACGTGCTCGCGCCCAACATTCTCGACGCCGAGACCCACGAAGCCGCCTCCTGCGTGGCGCACTTCTGCCCCTGGAATCAGACGCTTCCCTACGTGCTTCAGTCGGCGCCCAAACTCGAGGATCACGCGGAGCGCTTCCTCGTGCCGACGGTCCATTTCCGCCTTGGCCGCGAGTGCGTGAAGAAGTCTCTGGCGGAAGCGCTGCGGAAGCTGGGCGTTCAGCGACGTGCCAGCGACCGCGCCGTCGACGCCGCCTACGCCGCCCAGCGAGAGTTTCAGGATCGGCTCATCGAAGCCGGCCGGCGCGCCATCGCCACGCTGGAGACCTCGGGCGAGCCCGGTCTCGTCCTCGTCGGCCGCGGCTACAACATCTACGATCGCAACATCAACTGCGACATCCCGCGGAAGCTTCGCCACCGGTACGGCGCCAACGTCATCCCCATCGACTTTCTGGTGACCGGAAGGGAACTCGTCGACGACCTGCATCCGAACATGTACTGGACGTCGGGCCAGAAGATACTTTCCGCCGCTCGCATCGTGGCGGAAGCGAGAAACCTCCACCTCGTCTACATCACCAACTTCAAATGTGGGCCCGACTCCTACATTAAGCACTTCACCCGCGAGGCCGCCGGAGCGCCCATGCTGGTGTTGCAGTTCGACGGCCACGGCAACGACGCCGGCTACATGACGCGCTGCGAGGCGTATCTCGACAGCAAAGGGATTCTGCGATGCTATCAATCGGGACAGGAAGCCAGCCAGTTGGCGGCGAGCACCCACTAAGAGGGAAAAAGGTCTACATCCCGCCGATGGCTTACGGCAGCGGCCGTGCATTCGCCGCCGTCTTCCGAGCCATCGGCCTCGATGCCGACATCGTTCCGCCCTCCGACGACCGCACCCGGGAACTCGGCGCGCGTTACACCTCCGGCGACGAGTGCTACCCGGCCAAGGTCACCGTTGGCGACTTCATGAAGCTGCTCGAACAGCCGGACGCGGACCCTTCGCGGATCGCTTTGTTCATGCCCACCGCCGACGGACCGTGCCGCTTCGGCCAGTACGCTCCCTACCTCCGCCGGATCCTTGACGGCGCCGGATACTCGAACACCCAGGTTCTGTCTCCTTCCAGCAAGAACGCTTACGACGGTTTGGGAAATCTGTCGCGCCCGTTCGTCCGCACCGGATGGCGGGCTTTGCTTTCGGCGGACATCCTTCAGAAGCTCCTGCTGAAATACCGCCCCTACGAACGCCAAAAGGGCGAAACGGATACTGTGTACGAAAGTTGCCTCGGCGATCTCTGCTCGGCCATCGAGAAGTCCCCTACCGACCCGCCGGTCCAGCTACGCGCCATCCGCGATGCCCTCATCCGCTGCCGCGACCGGTTCCGTGCAATTCCGGTAAACCGCGACACGACAACCCCGCTGATTGGCGTGGTCGGCGAGATTTTCTGCCGGCTCCATACGTTCTCCAACGAAAATCTCGTGCGCTGCCTCGAGGAGTATGGTGGCGAGGCGTGGCTCTCCGACATCACCGAGTGGGTCTGGTATACAACGGCGGAGCAGTTTCGAAAGCTCCGCCTCGAAGGGAATCTCATCTCGAAGGAGGGACTTGGCGCCTGGATTCGCAGCCAGGTCCAGCACCGCGATGAGAAGGCCCTGGTCGAGCCGTTCCGCGAGGACTTTGTCGGCTACGAGGAGCCGGATATCCACGAGGTGCTCGAGTACGCGCAGCCTTACCTACCGCAGGACGGGGCCATGGGAGAGATGGTGCTTAACGTCGGCAAGGTCGTCTATCTCGCGAAGAAAGGCGCCGACGGCATCATCGACATCAGCCCGTTCACCTGCATGAACGGTATAGTCTGCGAAGCCATCTACCCGCGCCTCAGCCGCGACCTCGGTGGTATCCCGATCCGGAACTTCTACTTCGACGGTACCCAGTCCGACCTCGACCGCGACCTCGGCGTCTACCTCGAGCTCGCCCGCAGCTACCAGCGCCGCAAGAAGCACCACCGCCCCGCGGCATAGCTGCTCACTGGCTCAAATCTGGTCCCACTTCGCATGCGGTTACCGAGCCGCGACCAAAGGGAGCTGTCACCCCGCCGGCCTTATTCGCTACCCCGGTATGCTCTGGCAGATCAGGTCCCAGATTTCGTCGATGTCTTGCTGAGTCGTGTTGAAGTTGCCGATCGCGAAGCGAATGACATACTGCCCGTTAAGTACGGTGTGAGACAGAAACGCCTTCCCGGTTGCGTTGACCCTGTCGAGCAGCGTTCGGTTCTCCTCGTCCGATCCTTTGTACCGGAAGCAGACCAGCGAGAAGTGCACCGGCGCGACGCGCTCGAAGCGAGGGTCGGCGTCGACGGCCTTGGCGATGCGCTCCCCAAAAGCAATGTCGCGCCGCAGGATGCCGGCGACCCCCTCCCAGCCGTAGTAGCGCATGACGAACCACAGTTTGAGCGAGCGGAAGCGCCGGCCCATGGCTAGCGAGTAGTCCATCAAGTTGGTCGCCACGCTATCCTGGCTTGTGCGCAGGTACTCGGGCACAAGGGTGAAGGCGCGCCGCAGGATGTCTGGCCGGCGGGTGAAAAAGGCGCTCAGGTCGCTTGGGGTCAGGAGCCACTTGTGCGGGTTCGTCACCAGTGAGTGGGCCCTTTCGGCGCCTTCCAAGATCCAGCGTCGCTCTGGAAGGATCGCGGCCGGGCCGGCGTACGCCGCATCGACGTGGAGCCACAAGCCGTACTCTTCGGCCACTTCGGCGATCGGGATGACCGGGTCAACGCTGCCCGCGGAGGTGGTCCCAACCGTCGCCACCACGCAGAACGGTTTCTTACCAGCCTGGCGGTCTGCTTCGATCGCCTCTCTGAGCAGACCGGGCTTCATCCGAAACTCGGAGTCCGTCCCGATCTT
Organism: Bryobacteraceae bacterium; assembly: GCA_035455185.1. Lineage (GTDB taxonomy): Bacteria > Acidobacteriota > Terriglobia > Bryobacterales > Bryobacteraceae > JAEHDI01. The sequence goes on from DATIFQ010000158.1 coordinate 5,661, forward strand.
GCGCACGTTATCCTGGCCGATGCCGACCGCGATAGCTCCCTTTTCGATCGAGGAATGCGCGTGCTCGGAGGCGTAAAGCGTAAGACTCCGCGACCCGCCTTTCGTGCGGACCTCGGGGTCGGCCATCTCCCTGGCGGCTGCGATGGCGTGCACGACGGCAACCGAGGCCGTGTCGTAGATGATGCCGAAGAATCCCTCCGGCAGACCGAGCCACTGCCGCAGCCAGCTCAGCGTCACGCCCTCCATCTCGGTGTTGGCGGGGGAGCTTTTCCAGACGATAGCGTTGGTGTTGAGCGCCGCCGAGAGCATCTCTCCCAGAACCCCGGGCGGTGAACTCGAGCTCGGGAAGTACGCCATGAAGCGGGGATGATTCCAGTGTGTGACGGCCGGGACAACCAGTTTATGAAAGTCGGACAGAATTGCGTCGAGGCACTCACCCTTGGCCGGCGCGGAAGACGGAAGACGTTTGGTCAGGTCCCCAGGCTGCATGTCGGGAAGAACGGGGAACTTCCTGGGGTTATCGAGATAATCCGCGATCCAGTCCACGATTTCGTGACCGGCTCGCCGGAAATCATCTGTAGATTTGCTCATCGGATTTGAAAGATGCCGGAGGCGGCAACCTTCCAGTTTCCATCAAATCTACAGTGCGCTGCAGACGGTAGGGAGCGGCGCCCCTTCGAGTTCTTTCGGCACCCTGCCCCTTAGTTGAACGTCTCGCACGTGCCGGCGTCGCCCCGCTCATAACCGCGACTGAACCACTGCATCCGTTGTGCGGATGTCCCATGCGTGAAGCTCTCCGGGTGGACCCGTCCCATCGCCTCCTTTTGTATCCTGTCGTCACCCACCGCCGCCGCCGCTCCGAGACCGCTCTCGAGATCACCCGATTCCAGAAGTTGCCGTTGCGCAGTCGAATGCGCCCATACCCCTGCTAGACAGTCGGCCTGCAATTCCATCTTCACGCTCAATTCGTTCGCCGACGAAGGGTCCTGACGCTGCAAGGCCCTCAGCCGCCGCTCGATTCCCAAGACGTTCTGAACGTGGTGGCCGATCTCATGGGCAACCACGTACGCCGCCGCAAATTCGCCGGGCGCCCGGAACCGCGTGCGCAGTTCGTCGAAGAATCCCAGGTCGAGATACACTTTCTCGTCGGCCGGACAATAAAACGGACCCGCCGAAGATTCCGCCGCCCCGCATGCCGACTGTACCCCATCCCGGAACAGGACAAGCTTCGCCTTTCGATAATTCCCCATCTGCTGGCCCCAAACCGATTGCGCATCGTCCAGCACGAAGCTGACAAATTCCACCGACTCCTGCTCCCGTGCGTCCCGCAGTGGATCGGGTACGGACGGAGCCGTTCCTTCACCAACGGACATGAACGGAGAGATCAGATCGGTCTTGAAAACCAGGCTGAGCACGCCGAGTACGACTAAGCCGCCCAGTCCTAGCGCCACACGGGGCCTCCGGCCGCCACCGGATGACCGCAAATCCTCGATATCCCCGCTGACATTGCCCCGTCTCCATCGCATAAGCCCACTCTACACGCTTCCGGCAACGAAGGCACAGGCAACTCGCACGGGCTTAGGATGTCAATGCAGCGTATACTTTGACAGGACTCCGAAGTTCCACATTGAAGTCTGCGGACTATGCTCGAACTTACCTCAGAGGAGGGCGCATGCGACTCACCGCCGTCATCATCCTTGCCGTCTCGCTGGTTCTTCCGGCTGCGGGCGGCCAAGCCAAGCAGGACGAAGTTGCTTTCGACTACGGGGAAGTTATGGTCCCCATGCGGGACGGTGTTCGGCTCCAGACCGTCATCCTGACGCCGAAAGACGCCGGGGAAGCGTTACCCTTCCTGTTCGAAAGGACTCCCTACGGTGTCCCTCCGGCGACGGCCTTTGAGAAGGCTACCCCGCTGTCTGGAATGCCATCCGGCAGGAAATATATCCGCGTGATCCAGAACCTGAGAGGGCGGTTCAAGTCCGAGGGCAAGTTCGTCATGCAGCGGCCGCCTCACGATTCCACGGATCCCAAGGGCATTGACGAAACTACCGATGCATGGGATACCGTCGACTGGCTGGTAAAGAATGTGCCGGGAAACAACGGCAGGGCGGGGATCCGGGGGACATCGTACTCGGCATGGACTGCCACTATGGCGGCTCTCGATCCGCATCCGGCCGTGAAAGCCATTATCGAAGAGGCCTCCCCTGCGGACATGTTCCTGGGCGACGACTTTCATCACAACGGCGCATTCCGCCTGAGTTACGGGTTCGAGTATTCGGCCATGCTCGAAACCACCACGGAACAGAACTACCGCTTCCAGTTCGACCGCATGGATACCTATGACTGGTATCTCGGCCTGGGACCTCTGAGGAACGCCGAATTGCGCCATTTTCGCGGCAAAATTCCTACGTGGACGGATTTTGTCCGCCACCCCAACTTCGATGAGTTCTGGCAACGCCAGACCGTGATCCGGTACCTGAATGCGGCAAAGGCTCCCATTCTGCATGTGGCCGGCTGGTGGGACCAAGAGGATTTTTACGGCCCCCAGAAGATCTACGAGAAGCTGGAGGCGCGCGATGACAAGAGCTGGAATTTCTTCGTTGCGGGCCCGTGGGATCACGGCGGGTGGCACGGTGAGGGAACCCGGCTCGGACCGATCACGTTCGGATCGGCCACCGGCAAGTACTACAACGAGAAGATCCACGATGTGTGGTTCGACTACTGGCTGCGCTCCGAGGGTTCGCTGCAGCTCGCGGAGGCAACAACCTTCGAGACAGGGAGCAACCAGTGGTGCCAGTACGAAGCGTGGCCTCCCAAGCGGGGCGTCACCGAGCGCCGCCTCTATTTCGGTCCGGGCCGGCAGCTTTCCTTTGACCCCCCTGCGAAAGGTACCGGCTACGACGAATACGTCAGCGATCCGGCGAACCCCGTCCCCTACCGTCCGCGGCCGGTGCCCCGGACTTATCCCGGACCGGAATGGCCGGAGTGGATGGTGCAGGATCAACGGTTTGTGGACTATCGCCCGGACGTGTTGTCTTGGGAGACGGAGCCGCTTGCGGCCGACTTGCGCGTGGTGGGCCGCTTGACAGCCGAATTGTTCGCTTCTACGTCGGGCACCGATGGCGATTGGGTTGTGAAACTCATCGACATCTATCCCGAGGACGCTCCGCCCGACGACACTACCAAGAAGATCATGGGCGGATACCAATTGATGATCGCCGGCGAGATCTTCCGGGGCCGGTTCCGCGAAAGCTTCGAACGTCCGAAGCCAATTCCCGCGAACAAGCCAGTGAAATACGTCATCAGCCTGCACACGAACGATCACGTGTTCCTGAAGGGGCATCGCATCATGGTGCAAGTGCAGAGTACCTGGTTCCCGCTCTACGACCGAAACCCTCAGCGCTTCGTGCCCAACATATTCGAGGCGGGTGAGGCGGACTATCGGAAGGCAGTGCAGCGTGTCTATCGCGATCGCCAGCGCCCTAGCGCGGTGGTTTTGCCGGTCATGCAATAGCCAGGCCGAACACTCTTCCAAGAGCGGGGCCAACAACAGCCACGACATCAAGCCGGCTTCTCATAGCGGTGCTTCACCGTACAACACGCGGAGGCCGGGTGCCGCGGGTTCATGGATCCCTCGGCAGACGCCCGGCAAAGTGCGGAGGACGAGCGAGCAAGTGGTTTCTATGGCCGCGCCGCCCGGTCAAGAAAACGAGACGCTCGGATAACGGTCCCCATTGAACTGGGCCTCATAGTGGGGGTGGCTGATCAAGGCAGTCAAATCCACTTAAGAGGGGACATACAAATGCCACTGACTCAAGCAAAGCCGATCGAGGAGATCTTCACGCCGGCTCAGACGATGGACATGCTGGTGCCTGGCATCGAGAGCCTCAAGTCGCGCCTGCGCGCCACGTGGATGGCCGGAGACTACGATCGCTTCTCCCGCTTCATGGAAAACGACGCGCGATCCTTTTACGAACGCCTGGACGTTCCGCCTGGCGCGCATCTGCTGGATGTCGCCTGCGGGTCTGGCCAACTGGCGCTCATCGCGGCTCGGGAGGGCGTGCGAGTGACCGGTGTGGACATCGCCGAAAACCTCATCGAGAGGGCCCAAGCCCGTTCGACGGCGGAAAACCTCCCGGCCCGTTTCCGGATCGCCGATGCAGAATCGCTTCCCTTCTCGGACGCGAGCTTCGACGTGGTCGTGAGCTTGATCGGCGCCATGTTCGCGCCGCGCCCGCACCTGGTGGCGAGAGAACTCACGCGGGTCTGTGTTCCCGGCGGAACCATCGCCATGGCGAACTGGACGGCGGGAGGGTTTGTCGGAAGCATGTTCAAAACGATCGCAAAGTTCATTGCTCCTTCCGGGATGCCTTCGCCGGTGCTGTGGGGCGATGAGGCCACGGTGCGAGAACGTTTCGGTGCACAGGTCTTTGGGTTAACCCTCACGCGAAGGTACTTCACTTTCGATTACCCGTTCCCGCCTTCGGACGTCGTGCACTTCTTCCGGCTTTACTACGGGCCCGTGAATCGCGCGTTCTCTTCTCTCGACCGCGCCGGCCGAAAGAGCCTTCACCAGGAGTTGGAGGCGCTGTGGTCGGCTCACAATCGAGGACGGGACGGCTTCACGTTAGTCGCAGCCGAATACCTCGAGGTGATCGCAACTCGTGCCTGATTGTGCTTATGTCTCGTGGGGCAGACGATCGGCTTCTGTCGTCTGCCCCCCTCGCACACGACAACCTGGGAGATACGCTACTGACCCTGTGATTCCAGATACCTCGCAAGCTCGTCGCGTGCGAAGACTGGCAGGACTGGCACCGATTGCCCGCCCGGCACGACCTCTCCGATCACGGCGCCTGGAATTCCCGCCGTCCGGAGCCGATCCAGAGCCGGCCCAACCTCCGCAGGTTCCAGCACCGCAATCAGCGCTCCTGATGCGAGCAGGCCGAGCGGATCGAGACCGAGCGCGTCACAAATCAGCCTGCATTCCGGAAGCACGGGGATTGCAGCCATGTCGATCCGCAGGCCCACCCCCGCGGCCTCGGACAGTTCGTGCAATCCCGTAACGAGGCCGCCTTCAGTCGGATCGTGCATGGCATGTGCGGCTCCGGTCGCGTGAATCGCCCGGGCTGCCGGCAGCACGGAAATTCCCGGACTTCGCAACCATGCCGCGGCACGCCCGATCACGCTCGCTGCAACGCCACGGGCGGCCAGTGCCGCCCCGTGCTCCCGGGCGAGAATCGCCGTCCCCTCAATAGCGATGCCGCCCGCCAGCAGCACCGAGTCCCCGGGTCTCGCGCCGGAGGTCCGAACAAGGCGGTCCCGGCGAACCGTGCCGAGCAGGCAGCCCACCAAAATCGAACGATCCAGCCCGACTGTGATCTCCGTATGCCCGCCCACCAGTGACACGCCGGCCGACCGGCAGGCGCGGCTCAGGTTGTCGAAGATTCCGCTGGCCTGCTCGCGCCCGATGCCCTCCGGCAGCAG
>DATIFQ010000159.1:0-2641 GCA_035455185.1 Bryobacteraceae bacterium
GACGAGAGAAGCGCCGTCATCGCGATGACTGCTGTAATGATGACTTTCATAAGGCTCCTTAGATTCTGGAAGAGGGCGAAAACCTGGAAAACCCGGTACAGACACCAATTTCGCAAGAGCGGCGAAATTGGAGTCAGTCCCGGGTTTTCGCACAACCGCGGCGAAATTCGGAGCCGGTCCCCGCTTTTCGGCATTATTCGCCGGCGTAGATGTACATGCGGCCGTCTTTGATTGGCTTGAATTCGTGCCAGCCGGTTTTCGGCGAGGACGTCTCGACCTTGCCCAGGCTCTTTCCTTCGGGGTCGTAGGCCATCAACTGGCCGGCCCCATCGGCCTGGAACGAGATGCGGTCGTTACCGTAGATGTCGATGAGTTCGACCACTCCTGCGCCACGGTCACGTCGGGCGACACTGCCGGTTGAGCCGAGAGAGCCTCGTTCGGTCCACTGGCCACGGCCGTCCAGGAATTCGTACTCAGCGGCCTTCACATAGTCGATCCGACGTCCGCCGACATTCCCTGATACCTCATAGAAACCATTCGCGGGATTGAAGACCAGCCAGCCGTTGACGGGAAGGTCGACCGTCTTTACCGTCCAGACTCCTTCCTTCCCACGGTTCACATAGACGTGCGTGCCGTTCTCGTACCCGACGTGCAACCGCGAGTCGGCGATGGCGCCGGTCGAGTGGGCGAGGCTGGCGGAAACCATCTTTCCGCTGCGGTCCGCGTACTCGATCGTTTTCGGCGGGACAAACGCGTACTGCTGCTGAAGCTGCTGCATCATGTAATAGGAGCGCGTCATCGCCTCCACTCCGAAGACGTCATCGACTCCCCAGTCGCCGGCCAGCCAGCCGAGGTTCCCGTAACCGATCGTAGTTGCGAGGAACAGGTCTACGTACTCGCGGCGCTTCGGGGACTTCCGCCAATCCTTGTCGAGCTTTTCGAGGTAGTAGTTCGTGTACCCCATGCCGTAATCGGCCTGAAGCGGGTGCATCTTGTGCACCTGGAAAGAGACGTCGAGCGGATGGGTGAGGAGGTTAACGTCGGTGTAGACCCAGCCGTAGCTGCCGGATTCCAGGCCCGCATAGAGCCACTGGTAGGTGGCCTCGGACTGGGACGGTCCATACGTCCGCTGGTCGTTGAGAAGAAGCTGGCCGTAGGCGTAGAACGTAGCCGCGAGGGTACCCGCCCCGGGCACGCGGGCGTCGTAGTCGCAGTAGTTCCACGGCGAGACAGCGGTGTGGACGTCGGTGTAGGACATCATGTTGTCGTACTTCGCCTTGATCCGCTTGGCGTAGTACTCATCCAACTCCACAGCCCGAGAGGGCTTAAGCGCATAGTTTCGATACCAGGCGCGGCGCCATTCGCCGTCCGGCATTCTCTGGACGTGATCGGGATTCCAGTTTGAGTTAACCGGGGCGAAGTCAGTGTAGTTGGTGTAAACTCCCTGCGTCCAGCCGAGGCCCTTCTGCGCCGCGATGTACCACGTCAACATGGCGTCGCCGCCCTTCTGGGGAGCGGCCCGGAGGCGCTGTGTGAAACTGTCACCCTCGTCGCGCCAGGTGACCTCGTGGCTGTGCTGCATAATCTTGTCGAGGCCGTAGGCGCGGATCTTCCGGCAGCGTGCGTGATCGGACTGGAAAGTGGATGGCGAGGTCACGGTCCAGACGACTTCTTTGCCTTCCTTCTGCCGGAGCGACGGTGGATTGGCAATGGTCGGCAGCACCTCTTCGTAGACCGGCGAGGCCGTAAGGAAGATGCGCTCGTAGAGGTTGTTGCGGAGGCCATCGGTCTTGTTGATATACCGCATGCCGCCGTTGATCTCGGCGCCGTCGGAGGTCACCTTCGGTTCCTTGACGAAGTAAGGCTCGGAGGCGTTGGTGCGGTACCAGTCGAACCAGATCGACGTGAAAATTGGTTTGTCGGCTACTCCGGACATCAACACGCGCGGGTTCGTGCCGCCGTAGGTGACGTACGGGACAAGCAGCGGCTTGGGGTTGGTGACGCCGCCGACGCGGCCGAAGTGCAGGGCCACCGCTTCTCCGCCTTCACACCAGACGTCGAGCACCAGCGACTTCTGCCAGAGGCGCAGCTCATAGTCAACGACACGAGAGCCGATCGCGAACTTGGCCTTGACCACGCCGTCCTGGAGCGTTGCGGAAAGCAAGGAGCCTTGCGGGACCTGCCCCTCGGGCGTGTCTGTGAACCGTACTCCGCCGCCGTCCATCGGACGGTACGGCGTTCCGGCGTTGACGGCGACCGTCAATTCACTCAAGTTGCCCGTTTTCGGCTGATACACGTAGGTGACGGCGGCATCCTTGCCTTTGTACTGAAGTTCGAAGCGGTTCGGCGTGGTCTGGCGGGCAGTCACCTGGAAGTCCTTCTCGAAATTGGCCGGAAGGATGGTCTCCTCACGAGTCGGGAAGGGCAGTGTGCCTTCGCCGGTGTTGAGGCCGGTGATTTGGCCACGGAAGGGCTTCAAATTCCGCTTGGGCTGCTTCTGGAGCGGGACCGGCTTAAGATCCTCCATGTAGAAGGCGAGAGAATCGCAGAAGAAGTATCGCGGATCGGCGTTCTTCAGTTTGGCGATCTCGATACCCGTGAACGTCGCCGGCCAGACGATTTCCTTGGCGATCGCGGCGGG
>DATIFQ010000160.1:0-2943 GCA_035455185.1 Bryobacteraceae bacterium
GCGTTATGGTTGTTTCTCTGCGCGGGAGGCGTTGCTGCCCAGGTCGGTTTGTCAACTTGATTTGGCCCACTTCGATGCTTTCACTTGGCCCACCTCGTGAGCCAATGATTCCTCTGGCGCCGGCTGGAGCGGAGCCCTGCGCCGCGGTTTTGGCGGCGCGTTAGGGCGTAGCGGAGGCCGGCGTCAGAGGAATCAGACCGTCAGAAGACGCTCATCGGTTGCGTACCTTCCGGGTCAAACTCGTGTTCGAACGGCAGCCGTTCTTTGGCCCGCTGGCTTCCGAGTCGCACCTCAAACTCCGTTGGATCCGCCCCCATCCAATCCAGGCTGACGATCCGTGCCAGGCGTTTTTCTACCCACCGCCGCCCTTCTTCGTGGGCATCACGCTCTCTCATGCCGATTTCCAGCGCGTGTTGGAATGCGGCCTCGTGGTCCTCACTCAAGAAGAAGTAGACGGCATCTTCCCAGGACCGCAAGCCTTGCTTGTCCTCCATTACCGCCCATCGGATCTCCGCTCGATACCACTCTCGCGGCTTCATCCTTTACCTCCCTTCTTTCTTTCCATCGTTCGCCGAAACCGGTACGATTCCTTCCCCGTGTCGATGATGTGCGCCTGGTCGGTCAGCCGGTCCAGCATCGCCTTGCACAATCGGGCATTCGGAAACATGGTCGTCCATTCGGAAAATGGAAGATTCGTGGTTACAATTACGGCCGCCCTTTCGGCTCGCCCTGAGATCACTTGGAACAGCAGCTCGGCCGCCGCTTCCGGCATCGCCACATACGCCATTTCATCGATGACAATCAGCTCATACCTCAGCCAGCGGTTGGTGATCCGGTTGAGCTCGCTGCGATTCTTGCCTTCGATCAGTTCGTTCACCAACTCGGCCGCCGTCGTGAATCGCACCCGCTTCCGCTGCCGACAGGCTTCCACTGCCAGTCCGGTCGCCAAGTGCGTTTTCCCCGTGCCTGTTTCACCGTTTCACCAACCAAAACGATCGGTTCGCTCCGGCTCAGATAGCCGCCTTCCGCCAGCTTGCGGATTTGTGCGGCCGGAATGAGCGGGGCTTCGTCGAAGTGAAAGTCTTCCAGGGTTTTTACTTTCGGGAACTTCGATTCCTGGATTCTCCGTGCCACCGCGTTCCGCTCCCGTTCCTCCACCTCGGCCGCCAGCAAGGCTTCCAGATATGCCACATGCCCGAGTTTCTGCTTCCCGGCTTCTTCCGCCATCTTCAGAAACTGCCCGCCCACCGTCGGCAGCCGCAACTGCAGCGTGTACTGTCGAATCGTGGATTGCTGCAACTGCGCTGTGGATGCGCTCATTGCACCACCCCAGTTTCCGGCCACTTCTGCAATAACAGGTCGTAATCGATGGTAGTCGGCTGCGGACGGTCGTAGCCCCTCAAGCTGCCGATCTCCACCGGCTCGGGCTCGCCACGCTGCGGAGCCTGGCCGGCACGGAGCAGCAACAACACCGCACTCACATCCGAACAGCCCATCTCAAGAGTCTTCTCAATGGCGTGCCGCAAAGCGTCGTATCCCTGCTCGCGGCCTACCAGCAGCAGGTCAATCATCGCCCGGGTGCCGTCCCGTTTCCCCCGCCGCTGTTTCAGCGCCTCCCAGAAACGATCGAAACTCACCGGCCACCGGCCTTGTGCACGCCACTGTTCTAATGGCGTGGAGCCGGCCAGCGCGCCCGGTTTCTTACTCAGCACGTCCAAGTAGTGTTCCAGATCGAGCACCTTCTGTTGCCGGCTGAAACACCGCTCGTGCCGGGCAATGCACTTCCCCTCATTCCAGATCTCCACGTGGGCGGCGTAGACTTTCGCCTGTACCTCCCGACCGACCGGCGCTGGAACCGAATAGAAGTTGGTCAGCACTCGCACACACCTGCTCCCGTTCACCTTCGGAAAATGCGTCGAGGCCAGCTCGAAGCCTTCCTCGGCCAAAGGCAACAGGTGCTCCCGTTCTTGGCACATCCCCGCGCCCACACTCTGGCTGCGGTCGCCGATCACGCGCTGCTCATCCCGTTTGCATTCTTCCAGCAGAAACTGATTTAACTCGTCCCAACTCCGCGCCTTCGGCAACGGCACCAGGTGATTCCGCCGGTAATATCCGTTTTCCCCTTCCACCCCGCCTTTTTCGTGCCCTTCTCCCGGCGTGCAAAACTCGGACTCGAACCTCCAGTGCGACCGGAAGGCAATGAACCGCTCGGTCTCCTCTCGTTGATGACCCCGCAGAATCTGCTTCACCGCGCTTTTCAGATTGTCGAAACGCAGTACCCGAAATACCCCGCCAAAGTAGGCGAACGCCAACTCATGCGCCTCCAAAAATGCCTGTTGGCTGGCATGTGGATACGCCCGGTGAAAGGCTCCCCCGCTGGCCATGCTCCGCAGACAGAATACGTAAGCCTTGACCTGCTCGCCGTCGATCTCGGCCCAGGCTTCGTACCAGTCCACCTGCCCTTCCTGCCCCCAGTGATACGTCTGCGGCACGAACACTTCCCCGTGCTCCAGACCCAGTTCGATCTTCCGCTGGCGCACATATTCCCGCACCGTAGACTCCCCTACATCGGCCTCTGGCCGCTCCAACTGCAACCGGCACCAGATGCGGTGCGCCGTGTGACGCTGTTTCCGCGGTGCCTTCTGGTCCGCTTCCAAGATCTCCTCGATCCACGGGATCACCGCCGCCATCTTCGGCTTCTCTCGCTCCGCTTTCTTCCGCGGCCGTGGCACCGCGCTATCGATCGCTTCGCGCACCATCCGCCGGTGGACGCCGAACTTCCGCGCCACACCTTGAATCGTCCCGACGCCGTGCTCGTACTCGCGCCGGATCTGCTCGAATAGCTCCACCTTGCTCTTCCTCCTTCTCAAACCGGCTCCCTTCCGGGCCGTCCGGCCCAGAACAGAATAGTCGGTTTATGTCGTTAAGGGGTGGGCCAGATCA
>DATIFQ010000161.1:0-2543 GCA_035455185.1 Bryobacteraceae bacterium
GGCTCGGGCCTCGGCACCGGCGGCATCTCGGTGGGAACTGCCGGAGGCGGGGGCATGACCGGTGCGGCGACCGGGGCGGGTGGCGGCGGAGCCGCGACCGTACGAGCCGCCTGGGCGGCGATGTAGGCTTCCGCGTCCTGCTTCGTGATCCGCCCTCCCGCGCCCGTGCCCTTTACTTGCCTCAGGTCGATGTTGTACTCGCGCGCCATCTTCCGGACCAGTGGTGACAGAGGCCCGGCGACCTCCTCCGGTGCCGCTGCGGGGACAGCTACGGCCGGCGCCGCTGCGGGAGTGGGCTGTGCAACCGCCGGCGCAGGAACGGGTGGCGCTTCCGGCTTGGTTTTCTCAACCGGCTTCGGCGGAGCGACGGTCACCTTTCCATCGCCGCTTTCGTCGATTCGCGCCACCACCGTGTTGATGGCAACCGTTTTGCCTTCTTCCACCATGACCTCGGCCAGAACGCCGGCTGACGGCGCCGGAATCTCGGTGTCAACCTTGTCGGTTGAGATCTCGAACAGCGGCTCGTCCCGCTCCACCCGTTCTCCTGGCTTCTTCAGCCACTTCGTCAGCGTCCCTTCTACGATGCTCTCTCCCATCTGCGGCATTACGACGTCGGTCATAGAACTTCCTCCATCTCCGTTTCTGCTGATACGATCTCACAGTCAAACACGCGGGCGAAGTGCCGCGCCAGCGCTTCAGCCACTTGGGCGCGCCCGGCGCTTGAACCCGATTCGGCCATCGACGTGACGGGTTTGCTCAGCCCGCACGGCACGATGTACTGGAAATAACTCAGGTCCGTGTTCACGTTGAGCGCAAAACCGTGGGAAGTCACCCAGCGGCTGATGTGTACCCCGATCGCGGCGATTTTCTTCTTGCCGGCCCACACTCCGGTGCAGCCCGGAATCCGCTCCGCGCCGATGCCGAATTCGGCCAGCGCCCCGATCAGGACCTCCTCGAGCGCCCGCACGTACGCCACGACGTCACGTTTCCACTCGCGCAAGTCGACAATCGGGTATCCAACGATCTGCCCGGGCCCGTGGTACGTGATGTCCCCCCCACGGTCCGACGCGTGAAACGCGATGCCGGCTCGCCGCAGGGCTTCCTCAGCCGCAAGGAGGTGCTCCATCTTTCCGTTGCGGCCCAGCGTGATCGTGTGAGGGTGCTCGACGATCAGAAACTGATCACAGATCTCTCCGCGCTTCCGCTGCTCGACAAGACTCTGCTGCACTGCGAACGCTTCGCCGTAGCCGATCCGTCCCAGGTCGCGACGCTCGCACTTACGCATTGATCGCCAGACCGTATACCGCGTTGAACGCCTCGCCCATCGCCTCGGAGACCGTTGGGTGCGGGTGAATGGTGTGCATCAGCGTTTCAACCGTCGCTTCCGCCTCCATTGCCGCCACGGCCTCCGCGATCAGATCGGTGGCCATAGGCCCGATGATGTGCACGCCGAGGATCTCGCCGTGTTTTTCGTCCGCTACGACCTTAACAAAGCCATCGTGCCGGCCCAGGATCGTCGCCTTGCTGTTCGCCATGAAGGGGAACTTGCCGATCTTGAGCCGGTAGCCCTTCTCTCTCGCCTGCGCCTCCGTCATTCCGACGCTGCCGATTCCCGGCTCTGTATACGTGCAATTCGGGATGCGGCCCGGGCGAATGGGCTGGGCCGGTCTGCCCGCGATGTGGGCGACCGCCACCATCCCCTCCATGGTTGCCACGTGCGCCAGCAGGGGGCTGCCTGCCACGACATCTCCGATCGCGTACACCCCTGGCTCGTCCGTCTGCATCCACTCGTTGACCTTGATGAAGCCGCGGTCCAATTTCACGCGGGTGTTTTCCAGCCCCACGTTTTCCGTGTTCGGCTTGCGGCCGACGGCGATCAGGATTCTGTCGGCCTGCATGTCTTCCTTCTTGCCGTCGGCGAGAGTTACCGAGAAGCGGACGCCGTCACCCGTCTTCCGGATGTTGTCCGCCTTCGCGCCAGTCTCCACCCGAATGCCGGATTTCTTGAACAGGCGCTGGAGTTCCTTCGAAATCTCCTCGTCTTCGAGCGGCACGATGCGCGGCAGCATCTCGAGCAGAGTGACCTTCGTCCCGAAACGGTTGAAGATCGAGGCGAACTCAACGCCGACCGCGCCCGCCCCGACGATGGCCAGCGTCTTCGGTATGGCGGTCATGTCCAGGATCTCGATGTTCGTCAGGATCGAGTCCGGATCGGGTGTGAGCCCGGGCAGCATACGCGCCTCGGACCCGGTGGCAATGATGACGTTCTTCGCTTCGATCGTCTTCACGCCGGCGTCGGTCTGTACCTCTACCTTGCCACCGCCTTTCAAGGTCGCTTGGCCCTTAATCCATTCGACCTTGTTCTTCTTCATCAGGAACTCAATGCCCTTGGCGTGTTTTGCGACGACCTGATTCTTTCGCTCCACGGTCTTCGGGTAATCGAGACGCGGGTTGTCGCAGAGAACGCCCTGATCTTTCCCGTGCAGGATCTCTTCCCAAAGGTCCGCGGTGTGCAAGAGTGCCTTCGTTGGTATGCATCCAAC
>DATIFQ010000162.1:0-2761 GCA_035455185.1 Bryobacteraceae bacterium
GACCGACGATGCGGGGTGAGCCGCCCTTCCGCGCAAGCGGCAGCATCTGCTCGAAGCTGAGAATCGCCTCGTCGAATCGTCCGGTGAACAGCCGCGTGGATCCAAGGTTGCCGAGCGCGGAGACTTCGAGATACGAATCCCCTGCGCGGCGGGCTTGCTCCAGCGCATCCCGGAAACACTTCTCCGCCTTGGCGGGCTGGACGAGCCGGACGAGCGGCGGCCCACGCTTGTTCTGGATTTCGGCGACCAGGGCCGGTGAGTTCAGATCTGCGGCGATCCGGAGCGCTTCATCCAGTAGACGCAGGCTCTCGTCGTATCGGCTGAGGCGAAACGTGGCGTAGCCCTGCTGCATCTTCAAGCGGGCGGAAAGTTCGGCGTCGGGAGGGCCAGGAGTGGACCGGTCAAGGAGCTTTAGGGCGTCCGCTGCCCGGCCTTTCCCGGTGAGGATTTCGGCTTTGAGAAGCAGGAACCGCCAGTGCCACGGCGATTCCTGCTTCTCTTGGAAGGGCTTCAGGCCTTTCTCGGCGAGGGCGAGAGCGGCATCGAGGTTCTGATGCCGCATCTCGCGTTGAGCTTCTTGATACAGCTTGTCAGGTTTCTCCCCCAGACGGCAGGCACAAGCCGCCAGCAACAGGATCAAAGCCGGACCCCACCGCATTATGGATAGAACTGGCCGTTGTCACCGAGCCAATCGGCGATGACGATTTCACCTTTGGCCTGCGGGTTCGTGCTTTCGAAGACGATTCGGAGGCCGACAATGCCCTGCCAATCCTCGTCCTCCGCCCACTCACCGATGTAGACGCGGCGCTCTGGAGCGCCGACGTAGCCGTACTCACCAGTGGCCGGGTCGAATTTCAGGCGTGCAGGGTCCACGGCGATGCTGGCGTGGGCTTTGAGTTCCTTCTTGTTTTTCTTCGACTTGTTGATGTGGTGCTTGTCCTTCAGAATGGTGCCTTGCTTCAGATCGTTCCGGAACTTGTCGTGGTCCTTTGCGGCCTGCTTGACGGGTTCGTTGTCCAATGTCACATTGCCAAAGTCCTGGCCGCCGACGACTAGCCGAGTGAAAGGCTGGTTGCTGACGACGGCTCCAAGGACGGCTGGGTTACCATCCGCGTAATCGAATCGTAGGGTCAATTCGAGGTCTGCCTCCAACCAGCCAGACAGAATGTTCAGGCCTTCGACGGTGACAGTGTTGATCGTTGTGAAGACCCCGGAGTTCTCGGAGCCCTTCACGCTGGCGGTCGCAGACGCAAAAGAGAGGACCGGATTTCCGTTTGGCCCCTTTTCGGTGGAGATGTCGGAGCCGCCGATCATGGGAAGTGCGACGGTCGCCCAAGCTCGATTGAGCGCATGTGGGCCGTCGAACTTCGCGGCCACGGCAACGGCGCTTGCGCTGTAGATGAATTTTCGCGGGTTCGGCATTTTTGCCTCACTTGTCTTGTTTGACGACAAAGCGGTACGTCTCCAGTCTGGCGCCGGGGGCCGGTTCGGCCGGATCGCGGCGCCCGAAAACGACTAAGGTATACGTGCCGGGCGGCACGCTTGAAGAGTGAACCAAGAATTGCAGGGGATCGCCCGGGACGGCCGGAGGAGCCGCGTCGACCGTATGAAGCAATATACCGGATTCGTTCAGGATCTGAGCCCGATAGGTGACGAACTCGGCTTGCGGCGGGAGAGGTACTTTCACCACCGCGTATTCGCCCGCCTGAGCGAGACGGAGTGCCGGGTCCTCTCCACGCGAAAGGGGGCGCAGGACAACGTCCTGGAAAACCTGCGGCGCCCGCGCCGCGGCCAACTGGACATTGAGCCTGGGGACGACAAACGCCGTCTGGTAGACAGCCACGCCGGCGAACAGGACGCACGCGGCGGCCCAGGCGACCGAAAATGCAGGCCGTAACCCCAGCCACGCCAGCCAGCCAAACTGCGGCCGGACCCGTACTTCCGTTGATATCTGCGCCTCGTCGCGGAGGACGGCCGCCGTATTCGCCCGCAAGAGCGCCCCGGTTGTTACCTCCTCGGCGCACTCCGGACAGGAAAAGTAATGCTCTTCGAACTCTTCACGCTCATCGGCGGAAAACTCACCCAGCAGATATCGTTCTGCCGCCTGGGTTCTCTGAGCCTCTTGATGCTCCATGACATTTGCCTCTACCAGATGGTGATGCTCGCAACCACTTCATTTCACGCGATCAAACAAAATATCGCGTCCGGAGCCCCGGTCAGTCACCAACCGCGCCAGCCGCTCCTAACCTGCTCTTGAATCGAGACTTAGCGCGGTGAAGCAATACCCGGAGATAGCCCGCGTCGACTTTGAGCCGCTGGCAGACGTCCGACGGCGTCCGTTCCTCGAGAAAAAGTAGTTTCAGGATTTCGCGGTCGCGCGAGGGGAGCTCTTCGAGCACTTTGTGAACGAGCCGTTTCCGATCCTCGGTGATTAGCGGCAGATCCAAGTCGACCCGCGTATCAACCGGCTCGGACGCGTCATTGTTGAACGGCTCGAACCTCCCATTTTGCCGGAGGAGTTCGTGGGTCACGTTGTTACAGACGGAGTTCACATAGGCACCGAAGCGTTCGGGAAACTCGATCCCGGTCCCGGTCCGCAGGGTGCGGATCACGCGGAGCAAAGTCTCCTGACGGATATCGTCCATCAGTTGGGGCGTACGGAGACGGTTCCGGAGCTTCAGGAAAATCAGTTCGCCGAAGTAGGCGTTGAAATGCTCCTCGACAAACGGGTCCCCCTGCTTGAGCCGTTGAATATATTCCG
>DATIFQ010000163.1:0-5805 GCA_035455185.1 Bryobacteraceae bacterium
TGGAAGAGCGATTTCTTGCTGCCGCTTGCCGGTTTTGCGATCTCGGCGCCAGTCCTCATGGTTGTGGGGCTGGAGCTCGGCTTCATCCCGCCGCCGCATCTCCCGGCCCAGACGGCCGCTCGGATGGCCGGAGCGGCCGGCCTGATTTTTGTGGGAACCGCGCTGCCGGAAGAGATACTGTTCCGCTCGCTCGTCCAGAACTGGATGATGCTGCGGTTTGGCGACAACATTCGCACACTTCTGGCCGCCAGTTTCCTCTTCGGCTGTGCGCATCTCGATAACGGCCCGCAGCCTCTGCCGAATTGGCGCTACATGATCCTGGCGACCATTGCAGGTATCGCCTACGGCAAGGTCTTTCAAAGATCCTCGACGGTCCTTTCCTCCAGCGGCTTGCACACGCTGGTGAATTGGACGAAACATTCTTTCTTTTGAGTGACCGTGTATCGCAAGCTCGCCATTCTGGAACCACTCGCTGTCTTCGGCCTGATCGTTGCGTACATCTGGGGACTCCGCGCTATGTACCCCAACCTCTGGATAGCGATCCTGGGGTTGATGCTGCTCTCGCACCTGCTCCATGGCGAAAGCCCCGGACTGCTGGGCTTCGGGACGCGCAACCTGCAAGGTGTAATGCGCGAGATTGCACCGCCGCTTGCGTTTCTGGCGCTTCTGATGCTGGCTTGCGGCATTCTGCTCCGCACCATCCGACCGATCAGTGTTGACGGAGCCGTCGTGGCACTGGCCGGCTATCTGCCGTGGGGCCTGTTGCAGCAGTACATTTTGAACGGCTACTTTCTGAACCGCTTGGACGCAGTTCTCTCCCCACGCGCGGCGGTAGTTATCACGGCGATGCTCTTCTGCGCCGCCCATGCACCGAACTGGTTCTTGATGGGCGTCACGTTGCCGGGTAGTTATTGGGCTACACGCGTCTATCAGCGGCGCCGAAACCTCTATGTCATGGGCCTGGCTCACGCCATCGTAGGATTCCTGCTCTTCCTGGTGGTTCCGGATTCGATTACTCATCACCTCCGCGTCGGGCCGGCGTGGTTTAGCCGATAAGTTGCGACTTGCGGGGAGGACGCCGAGGGAGAAACACACGCCAGACGGCCATCAACGGTCAGGCATTAAAAGCACCGCAGTGCTCCGTACGAGGCCGAAAAGCATCATTGCCCAGGCCGCAACCCGGCGACGGGCTGTTTCGCGGTTCACGTGCACATCTGCTATGAAGCGATAGCCGCGGCGAGGCACTGTCTCAATGAATCGAGGATTCCGAGGCGAGTCGCACAAAGCGCTGCGGGCTTTCTTGATCGCCGCGTTTAGCCCTTGGTCGAACTCGATGAAGGTACCGTCGGGCCAGAGCGCCTTTTCGAGTTCCTTTCGGGTCACTACTTCTCCAGGCCGTTGAACCAACAGAGCAAGCGCCTGGAAGGGTTGCTGCTGGAGCCTGACTCTACGCCCCTTCTTACGAAGTTCGCCCGTGGCCAGGTCCGCCTCGAATAGTCCGAAGTGCACCGAGATTGCCCCTTTAGCGCTGCTCAACATCGCTAATTGCCCAGTTTTGTGAACTCCCTGTTACGGGCGAGACATAGATGTAGAATGTCAGACAGAAAATCCCCGTCCTACAGCGGGCCCAGCGCGGTAATCAAAATCTGTAACGGCATCGAGTACTGGCCTTCGTGCGTCCCGTTGTGCAGGGTGGCGCGCTCGTACAACGACGGGTACACGGTGTCAGCCAGCTCGCCATCCACAATCCATTGCGCCGTGTTGCTCAGTGACCAGGGCTGCGAAGGGTTCGGCGGAGGCATGTAGTGCACTCTCACCCACGAGGTCTCCACCGGCAGATTGCTGTCGGCCAGGATGCCGCCGTGTATGTTGGGAACGCACACCAAGTCTCCCGGGCACGCCCAGGCATCCGGCAGGAGGCGCAGATGATGGGTCTTACCATCCGGCGCCGGAAACTGGCTGGCCATGCTGGTGTAAAAATACGGGTCCTTGGAGCCGAGGAGGTTTCGGACGTTGAAGAACGCCTGGCTTTGGAAGGGTGCGCCTCCCGCAAACGACGGCGGCGGGTTCACGATATTCGAGTTCGGAAACGGATTGGGGACCCGGATCCAAACGGAGCGCTTGGAGTGGGCGAGCACCAGCGTGGCGTCGTTGGTGGGGTTACTGCCGCAGCGGTGGATGCTTCCATTCTCGTACGGTTTTGTTGGGTCATCATTCCATATCGCCGCCGGAGCCGCCGTGGTGCTCAAGAACGTGTAGCTGATCGGGAGATCCTGGCAGCCAGTCCTGGGGGCTGCCGAGCTGCGGGTTGGCAGCGGCGCCAACAACGTAGCAGCCATTGCCGGGATGACGAGAAGAGATGCTTTGCCAAATCGTGTCATGTGTCCTCCTTGAAAGCCAGATTGATTCCCGAAAAAGCACCGGCTGCTGCCGGCCTTCGCCTTTTGCATCCGGCCCCTCGTTTCGGGGATGACCTGAGTGTAGTCGGATCGCCAGCGGAGAGTCATCAAGATTCTGCCAAGATTTCGTGCGATTCTCGCGGGGAAACAAGTTCGGGTTCTCAGCCGAACCTCAAAGGGCATTTTCAGCCGTTTTCAGGACCGCGCGAGCCAAACTGGCTGCGCCCTCCGTGCGTCCGCGGTGATCCGCCCCGAAACTTAACAGAAACTTGACAGAAGGGTGTGGACAGGTAGTGTTAGGATCTCTCTAACTGGGGGTAGGATGTCCATTCCGCGCTGTTTTCCTGCCTTTGCCCTGTTAGCGGGCGTTGTCGCGAGCGCACCGTCGTTGTGCGCGCAGTCCACTTTCGGCAGCATCGTCGGTTCGGTGAAGGACCTCTCCAGCGCCGTCGTTCCAGCAGCCACGATCGCCGCTCGTGACGTTGAAGAGAACACAACCAGGACTACAACCTCAAACGATCAAGGGTTGTACGAACTGCTCAATCTCAAGCCTGGCAGATATGAGATCACCGCCACGAAGGCCGGGTTTTCGACGTTCACGATCCGTGCGGTGATGCTCCTGGCGCGGGACACGGTTCGGGCGGATGTCCGGCTGGAGGTGTCGCCCATCAAGGAATCGGTTGCTGTAACCGGCGAGGCGTCAATCATCAATACCGAGAATGGGACCATCTCCGACACGAAGAGCTTCCGTGAGATCACCGGGTTACCGCTCAACTACCGCGGCGTTACCACCAGCCCTCTGATAGCCCTCATAAGCGTGCCCGGCGTACAGATGTCCCTCCTCGATCGCCCTTCTATCGGGGGCGGGCTGCCGGCGCAAATCGAATACAGTCTCGACGGCATATCGACGGTAAACATCGCATTTTTTGGACCGATCTATGACATGTACCCCTCTACGGAGATGATCAGCGAGTTCAAAGTGATCTCCGTGAACAATAGCGCGGAGTACGGGCAAATGGGTGATGTGACCGTCATCACGCGCGGCGGAACGAACCAGTTGCATGGGAGCGCGGTGTGGTATCACCAGAACAGCGCCCTGGACGCCACGATCTACGGTGCGCCCGAAAAGCAGTCCAAGGTCTTCAACACGTTTGGCGGCAGCTTGAGCGGCCCACTGTACCTGCCGGGCCTCTATCACGGGCGCGATCGCACTTTCTTCTTTGTTGACTACGAAGGGAACCGCAAGCCGTCTGCCGTGGTGGAACATCTATCGGTTCCCACAGCTTCGATGCGTGCCGGAGATCTGAATGGCGTCCCCGGCCAGTCCGCGTCGGATCCGCTTTCCGGGGCTCCGTTTCCGAACAACGCAATCCCCGCAACGCGGATTAATTCTGTGGCCCGCACGCTGTTCCAGAGGTACTATCCGCTGCCCAACTTCAACACCGATGGCACAACGTTCGACAATTACCGCTCGGTGGTCCCGACCTCGATTTACACGGACGGGTATGACGTGCGCGTCGATCACGTGCTGAACTCCCGGCATCAGATATTCGGGCGCTGGAGCTGGAAGGAGATCTCCGGTAAAGGGGCCTACGAATTGTTGCCCCCCGAACAGTACGACTCCGCAAATCGGAACCTGATCCTGTCCCACAATTTCGTGTTGCGCCCCAATGTATTCAACGAATCCCGATTCGGCTTCGGCCTGTCTGACGGCCGCACGCGATTCCCGATTCTGGGCGCTGACGCGGTGGCCACGCTGGGTCTTGAGGGTCTGAACCTGTCGAACGCTGGAGGTGTGGGCGGCTTCCCGCTGTTCGATTTCTCCGAAGGGACCGGCTTCTACCTCATCGGCCACCCGCGCGATGGTCCAGGCCGCTCGCGAAACTGGCAGTTCACCGACAACTTGAGTTGGATCCGCGGCCGCCACAGCATGAAATTCGGCGCCGACATCCGGCGCATCGGCTGGGTAGGGGTGTTGAGCGATGGCGGGGGTGACGACTTCGGGAGTTTCCTTTTCCAGCCGGACGCCTTCAGCGGAAATGCCTTTGTGGACCTGCTGCTGGGCCTGCCCTACCTAACCGAATACGGGTTGCTTGGACCGAACCTGGATGAATCGGCAACGCACGCTCACTTTTACGGCCAGGATCAGTGGCAGGTAAATGACCGTCTCACGGTCAGCATCGGGATTCGCTGGAGCGTCCATCCGCCTATGACCGAAGCCTCCGGCAACATAACCAATTTCGACCCGGCCAGCGGAAACGTCATCGTGCCGGATCACACGATTCCAGCCGCTCCCGGCTTCCTCACCGGAATTAATGCATGCCCCGGTGTGACAACCGCTTTCCCTTGCACGAAGATCGTCACGGCGAGTGAGGCGGGCGTGGGGCAGGGCCTACGTCGAACATACTATGGAAACTGGGCGCCGCGCGTCAGCATTGCATGGCGTCCCTTCGCGAGTAACAAGACAGTTGTGCGCTCCGGGTTTGGCGAGTTCACGCAGACGATTCTGGGAGCAACGGCGTCCGGACTAACCGCCATCCACAGTACCGACCTGCGGGACGAGTTTAATTACCAGGGTCCCGGAGTGGCCCCACAGTTTGTTCTGCCGCTGGTTGCCAGTGGCGCTTTTGTTCTGCCTCAGCCCGGTACCAAGACTTTTGGAGACGGGATGGATACGTCATACAAAGACCCTCGATCGTATCAATGGAACTTCACGCTGGAGCATGCTCTGGCCGCGGAGACCAGGTTGCGGCTCAGTTATATCGGGAGCCACTCCGTAGGTCTCAACGGCTTGGTGAACTACAACCAGCAGCATGCCAGCACAACGCCGTTTTCGGCAAGCCGCAGGCCGTACCCCGCGTTCAGGACTGTGGGGATGTGGGAAAACATCGGCTTTGCCAGCTACGAAGCCTTTCAGGCGGAGGCGACTCGAAGGTTTGCGCGTGGCCTGTTCTTCCAGGCAAGTTACATCTTCTCGAAAAATATCGGCAACGCCGGTAGTGCCTATGGCGGCCAGGGCGGTCTCCTCTTCGTGCCTGAGGCGCTGCCAAACGCTGTCACCGATCGTTTCAATACCCGCCTCGACCGTGGCATTCTTGCGGGATCGCGTGCGAACCGGTTTCTGTTCACGGGCATCTACGAGCTTCCGTGGGGCAAGGGGCGGCGATATGCGAACCGGCTGCCGGCGCTTCCGAACGCTCTTTTCGGCGGGTGGAACCTGAGCACGATCACGTTGCTGGAGTCCGGGCCGTTCCAGACGGCCTTCACACGAGCGCCTGACCCATCCAATTCAGGAGCAGGCGGGCGACTCAAACGGCCGGACCGCATCGGTGATGGAAACCTTCCCCATCCGACTCCGGACCACTGGTACGACATCACCGCATTCGTGCCTACCCCCCAGGGAGCA
>DATIFQ010000164.1:0-5328 GCA_035455185.1 Bryobacteraceae bacterium
GTTAGCCGCCGCGCCGGTACACGGGGCGTTGACTCGTGACACGATCGAGCGGGCGGCCGGAGCGGCCGGATTCCGGGTGAAGGCCGTCCAGATGAACGTGCCCAGGGCGGTGCGCCCCAGACTGCCCTTCGTCCCGTTCGACTTCGACGATCCGCTGCTCGAGGGATTGCGGCGGGAGTACCGGCTGAGCGAGGTGGCGGGCGATTCCCGCGACGAGTGGACTCGGCAGTTGAAGCTGAAGGACTGGATCTTCCGGCAGATCCCCGGAGGCAACCCGCGGCATAGCCCGCGCAACGCACTGGAGGTGCTCCGGCTGGCGGCGAAGGGCGAGAAATTTTATTGCACGCAGTATGCAATCACGTACGTGGAGTGCGCCCAGGCGCTCGGATGGCCCGCGCGCAAGATCGGAGTGGACCGCAGGCACGGGCCGAAGGGCCTCGGAAGCAGCCACCATGGCGTGGCGGAGGTCTGGTCGAACCAGTTCCAGAAGTGGGTGGTGATGGATGCACAAAGCAACCTGCACTTCGAGAAGAAGGGCGTCCCGCTGTCAGCGTGGGAGCTGCGGAGCGAGTGGCTCAAGAACAAAGGCGCCGACGTGGACCACGTGGTCGGCTGTCCGCCGGACGCGGCGAAGAAGAATCCGGCGATGGTGTGGAAGGTGCCGGACGAAGACGAGATCGCCACGTACTTTTGGCTCTACATTGAGGACCACGCGAACACCGGTGGGCAGGCAGGGCGCCAGATCCTTCCGCTGGACGAGGACAATCTTGACGAGATCTGGTACCAGAACGATTACGAAGCAGGCGAGAGCCGGATCCACGTGGGTTACACCAGCGGCCGGTTTCTACCGACCAAGCGGCTGGACGATGCGTACTGGACAGTGGGAATCGTAGAGGCGGAGGTGTCGGGCGCGGAGCCGGGCGTCATTCAGATGCGGCTGAACAGTTACTGTCCGAACCAGACCGGGTATGAAATTTGCCGGGACGGACGGACGTGGGAGCGGGTGACGGGCGAAGGCGCCGTCGAGTGGAAGCTGAAGGAAGGATGGAACACGTTCCGCGCGCGGACGGTGAGCCGCGGGGAGGTGCGCGGACCGGAGGCGGCGGTGGTGATGGCGCTGGAGAAGTGAGCGGTGTCCGGATCACACGTGTTTCTTCAATACGTGCGAAGGAGCTTCGTCCTCCGGTGGGCGCTGTTGTTCGCTGCATTCGGCATCCCCCTAGCTGTGCTCGCCGTATCCGAAGGGATTCGCACGCATCGCCGGGTGCAGGACTTCTATCCGACGCGGGCTGAAATCCAGGCGAAATACAGGATAGGAGGGCGAGGCGGACCGTCTCATTTCCTGCTCATTCGATACCTGGACCGGGCCGGCGGGCAACACGAGCGCCGTGTGGGGGCGTCACGTGGCGAGTACGCGGAAGCGCGAAGGGGAGACGAAATTGCGGCATACGTTTCAGGAATCGACCCGAGTGACGCGTGGTTGGTCAGCGCCGGCCAGCCGAACTACAAGCGAACTGAAGCGCTGGCCGGCGTTGCGGGTGGCATGTTCGTTCCATTAGTTGCGATGCTCGAGTGGCTTCGGCGGCGAGCAGCGGTCCTACGCGACGGGCATCCGGTGACAGGCCGCGTCGAAAAGTCCGGCAGGGACTACCGCATCCGCTTCTCAACGAAGTTCCACTATCGGGTGACCTGGAGCTGCACAGGGCCTGACGGCCGGCTACGAAGGGGCAAGTCATTGCACGTGCCCAAACCGTTCGCCAGCAAGTGGAGACCTGGGGATGAGATCGAGGTTTACTTCGACCCTCGTCATCCGTGGCTCGCAGAGGTGGATGTGTACGGCATGCGCAACGGTGATCGCAAGTGAAGGTAGACGTCCCGGTGCTTGGTCAGACCTTTTCGGGAACAACGAAAGGCGCGCGGTAGTTGCGCTTGAACATGCGGTTGGCTTCGTCGTCGCCGACGCAGGTCATGGTAGCGGCGTCGAAGTTCAACTGGCGACCGAGCCGGTACGAGATGTTTCCGAGGTGCATCAGCGCGCATGAGATGGCGCCTTCCTCGATCGGCGCATTGCGGTCAGAGAGCTTCCGGCTGCGGAGGGCCTGGATGAAGTTCTCCCAGTTGTTTCCGTCTTCCTCCCTCGATGGACCGGGTTGCTGCTCCTTGCCGAGCATGCTGTAGTACTTTTCGTACCATTCGATGCCGATGTAGCCCTTCGACCCGTAGAAGAGGTTGCCGACGGTGTTCGGGTCCTTGCGGATGTCCCTGCTCTCGCAGATGCGGCTCTCGCGGTTGCTGATCCAGTGGCGGACTTCGAAGACGAGGAGCTTTTTCTTGCCGCCGGAGTTGAATTCGAAATTGACGACGAGAGTGTTGGGCGTCTCCTGGTCGTCGTCGAACATGAAATGCCCGCCCATGGCGGAAATCCGCGTCGGATAGGTGACGCCCAGACCCCACCGGGCGACATCGAGCTCGTGGATGCCCTGGTTGCCGAAGTCGCCGTTGCCGTAGTCCCAGAACCAGTGCCAGGTGTAGTGGAAGCGATTCGGAGTGAACTCGCGCTTGGGCGCGGGGCCGAGCCAGAGGTCGTAGTCGACGCCGGCGGGAACGGGCTGCACGGGCTTGCGGCCGATGGTGTCGCGCCATTTGAAGACGACGCCGCGGGCCATGTAGACGTCGCCGATGAGGCCTGTGCGGATGTGCTCCATCGCTTCGCGGATGGCGACGCCGGAGCGGCTGTTGGTTCCGTGCTGGACGATACGGTTGTACTTGCGGGCAGCCTCGACGATCTGGCGAGACTCGAACATGTTATGCGAGCACGGCTTCTCACAATAGACGTCCTTGCCGGCCTGGCAGGCCCAGATGGTCTGAAGCGTGTGCCAGTGGTTGGGGGTGGCGATGGAGACGGCGTCGATGGATTTGTCTTCGAGGAGCTTGCGGTAATCGGTGAAGACCGCGGGGCGCTTCTTGCCGAGCTTGTCGAGGTCCTGGAGCCGCTGATTGAGGACGGACTGGTCGACGTCGCAGAGGGCGGCGATTTCGACATTCGCCATCTTGGCGTAGTTCTGGATGTGCGCTCTGCCCTGCCCGCGGACGCCGACACAAGCGAGGCGGACCGTGTCGTTCCGGCTGGCCAACCCTCTTGTGGCCAGTGTTCCCGCCGCGGCCGCGGAGCTCATGACGAAGTGGCGCCGGTTCATCAAAATCACCTCCCGAAGGAACTATGATACCTTCTCTCACCGGAGGCGCAGTGAATCGAAGACAGTTTTTGGCTTCCCTACTTCCGCTTGCCGCGCAGACGAGGCTCACGGCGCAGGCGGTACAGATTTCGGTGAGGTTCAAGATCTCGGACGTTCGTGTGGTTTCGCTGCGGACGGTGAAAGAAGCGGGATCGATCGAGCCGGCCTGGAACCCGGGGGGCACGATGAGCTTCCGCGTCGGCGGCGGTTCGTTCACCGAGATCGTCACGGACCAGGGGCTAGCGGGCATCGGGCCGGGGATCGATCCGGGGCTGCTGCCGGCGGTCAAGGCGCAGCTTGTGGGAAAGGATCCGTTTGACATCGAGGTCCACTCGGCGCGATTGCGCTACTACGCGGGAGGATCGCCGTACCGAGGCAGCGGCGCCGTGGACATCGCACTCTGGGACCTGATCGGGCGGGCCACCGAGCAGCCGCTCTACAAGCTCTGGGGCGGCGGCAAGGACAAAGTGCCGGCCTATGCGAGCCTGATCCGGCTTTCGACGCCGGAAGAGCGGGCGCGGCTGGCGGCGCAGTTGATGAGTGAAGGGTGGAAAGCGATCAAGCTGCGGCTGCATCACGAAACGATGAAGGAGGACCTTCGCACGGTGGAGGCGGTGCGCGCCGCGGTCGGTGACCGGATGGCGATTCTGACCGACGCCAACCAGGCGCAATCTTCGGGGAACTGGCAGCCGGGCGTGCTGTGGGATTTCCGTCGCGCCGTCGAGAGCGCACGTGAGTTGCAGCGGATGGGCTGCTACTGGCTCGAGGAGCCGTTGCCGCGATATGCCTTCGATCAACTCGCGGAATTGAACCGGCTGGTCGAGATCCCACTGGCCGGAGGGGAGAACAACCGGGGCGTACACGAGTTTCTCACGATGCTGCGCGAGGGCGTCTATGACATTCTCCAACCGGAGAGTCTCGTCACCGAGGGCGTCACCGGTCTGCGGAAGATCGGCGTACTGGCGGAGGCGTACGGAAAACGCGTCGTGCCGCATCATGGCGGGGGCAACCTCGGCACGATCGCGCATCTGCACCTGGTCGCTTCGTGGGCGCACGCGCCGTATCTCGAACTACTACACGACCCGCCTGTCGGGGATTACCGGCACGGTCTATCGATCCTGCGCGATCCACCGCTCGTCGACAAAGAGGGCTTCGTACACCTGCCGAAAGGCCCGGGGCTTGGCGTCGAGATCAATCCGGACCTGATTGCGAAAGGATAGCCTGCATGAATCTGATTGTTGTCCTTGCGCTGCTGCTGCAGGCGGCGCACAGCCTGAAGGCTGTGCCACTCGACGCCTCAGATGCGGCGGATACGTTTCGCTTCGAGGCTTCGCCGGAGAAGGTTCAGAGCGGGAGCTGGCGGGTTGCTGGGCTGCCAAGGAAGTACTTCGACGAACTGCTCCCGGCCCTGTTCGAACGCACGCTGGCGATCGAGCGATTCGAGCCGGCGCAAGGCGCGCTGGAGTGGATCTTCACCGGGCCGTCTGGCGGGTTCACGATCCGCGTCGAGGACGGCGCGCTCCGTGTCACGCAGCGCTACTACGATTCGTTCGGACTGAGGGACGAATCCCGGAGGACCCGCCATCCGGAGCGAATCACGGAAGAAAGCACAGTCCCCTGGCAGGGCCGGCTGCAAGGGATTACCGTGCGACTGGACCACAGGCTCGGGCTCTCGGTGCTGTTAAACGGACGGGAGACGGTTCGCCAGAACTGCGTACTGGACGTCAGCCGGCATCAGCTTGGATGGAGCGGCAGCACAGGCGTATCGGCCGGATCGTTGCTAGAGCCGGAGGCAGCGAGCGCGATCGTGCGTGTCGATGCGAAGGCGCGAATGCAGACGATGATCGGTTTCGGCGGGATCGCGATTCCGACGGCCTACGCGCAACTCAGTCCCGCGGGGAAACGCCGCTGGTGGGAGCTACTCGCGGAGTACAATCTGCTGCTCCACCGCGAGTATCCGATCGGCGCGAAGCTGAACGAGCGGATGGACAACTGGGACCGGATCGAGGACGCGACACCGCACTACTACGGCGACAACTTTCCAAACGGGGAGATCAGCAACTTCGAATACATTCGCAACGTCCGGCGGATC
>DATIFQ010000165.1:0-2480 GCA_035455185.1 Bryobacteraceae bacterium
CTTTCAAGGAAGCCAGCCGGTCATATTTCCGGCCGTAGGCTGCCCGAACGCGTTCCTCCTCGACCTCGCCGAGGTAGTTGACGTACACCGCGTCCGCGAGGAAAGGTTGCATCGCCGTCCAAAATTCACGGGCCCAGCGGATGTTGATATCGGTGTCTGAGGGATCGGTCCAGGCGGCCGTGACCAGGAAGTTGTACGGCCAGTTGCGATGGCCGAATGCGGTTGCGTCTTCGGGGACGCGGCTCATGGCTCCATCGCCGTTGTGCTCCAGCACGACAACGCTCCGGCGTGACGGCGCCTTGGCACAGAACTCGAGGACAGTCTCGATCGCGCCGTCACTGAGCGACTTCAGGTAGCTGGATTTCCAGTAGTTGTATATGCCCCTCGGCCAGAGGAAATCGGCCATCGTCTGGGCCGCGCTGTACGGCATTCGCTGGTATGTGTCGACAAGCGGTGGACCGAACGAGCGAAGGGGCTGTAGCGCCCGCTCACCTTCCTCCAATGCTCCCGTGTAGACACCGCCGATACCGACAATCGGCTCACGACGCAACACGTCGGGCAGCGGCAGTTCCGGCGGAGCGTTAAACACCAGAGCGCCGTTGGTCATCTCTTCCGGCGCCGTGGATTCATACTCGCGCCAGAACCGCAACGCTTCCATTCCTTTGGATGCAGGGTGCATGGCAAGCCCGGCCAACACCGTCCCGGCGGGGTGCACCTGGAATTCAAAGGAAGTGACGATGCCGAAGTTCCCCCCGCCACCCCGAATCCCCCAGAACAAGTCCGGGTGCTGGGCTGAATCGGTGATGACGAGTTGGCCATCGGCGGTGACGACATCCGCCGACAGCAGGTTGTCGAGCGCAAGGCCATGCTTTCGTACCATCCAACCCAGTCCGCCGCCCACCGTGAGGCCCGCGACGCCGGTAGTCCCGACGAAACCGCCGGTGGCAGCGAGGCCGAAAGCACCCAAATCGTGATTGAGTTCGCTCCACGTGACGCCCGGCTCCACGCGAGCTGTGCGCGCCGCGGGGTTCACGTGAATCCCTTTCATCGCGGAAAGGTCGATCACCATGCCGCCGTCGCACAGGCTGGTGCCCGCTACATTGTGGCCTGCCCCTCGAACTGAAACTACGACGCTCTGGCTCCGTCCGAAATGGACGGCCGAAATCACGTCGGCCACGCCGGCACACCGTGCAATCACCGCCGGGCGCCGGTCAATCAACGCATTGTGGATTTTGCGGGCCTCCTCATAGCCTGGCTCGCCGGGAGTAAACAGTTGGCCCCGCAGCGACGTGCGGAACTGTTGCAGAGCAGATTCCGGAACCATAAGCCCAGCCCCCTTGTTCAATAGACTACCGGCGAACCGCAGTTAAAGTCAAAGCGCACCGCCCGAAGACCGCCCGTCAGGCTCAGCGCAATCGCCGCCCGGCGCGAGCTTTCGCCTTTGCGGCCTCGACCTCTCGGACTTTCGGCACTGCGTTCGTTTCGAGCGAAACGAGAAGACGACTTGCGATGCCGGCTATTTCATCCACCGCGGCCCGGAACGAATCTTCGTTTGCCTTCGACGGCTTGTTGAATCCGCTGATCTTTCTCACGAACTGGAGCGAAGCGGCTCGAATCTCTTCGTCAGTGGCCGGCGGATCGAAGTTGAAGAGGGTTCTAATACTCCTGCACATTCCGTATGACCTCAAAGGTATCAGATCTCTTAAGGGCTGCTCCGGGATGCGATAATGGACCTCCCGACGATGGCATGAGATCGCATGAACGCACTAGGGGTCTGCTGCGGGCTCCCAAGCTGGCTTGGGATGTGCTCGTTCGGGGACGCTACGACTTTACATACGATCAAATGCCCATGACCGCCAGCCGGATGGCCTGGGCCAAACGGTTCAACCTCTTTAAGGCGGGCGCCAATCTCCTCCACCAGCGGTTACAGCCTTGGAGCATGCCGCTGCACATGCAGTTCGAGCTGACCAACTATTGCAGCCTGCGATGCCCGGTGTGCCCGACAGGCTCCAAGGCGCTGGACCGACGGCCCCAGCCCATCGACGTGGGGTTATTCGAGCGCGTGATGGACGAAGTGGGTCCTCACCTGTTGACCGCGTCGTTGTGGGCCTGGGGAGAGCCTTTGCTCCACCCCCGCCTCAAGGAAATCCTCCGCGCGGCTCGGAAGCACGACGTCATCACTCTGCTCTCGACCAACGGACAGTCCTTGAACCAGGACCGCATTCTCGACGCTTTGATCCAGGAGCCGCCCGACTACCTCATCGTGGCGTTCGACGGACTGACGGATGGAACGAACTCTCAATACCGGGTGGGCGCGACGCTCGCGCCCATCCGGGATGGCGTCAGGAAACTCGCCGAACTGAAACGCCTCAGGGGCCTT
The DNA here is from genome assembly GCA_035455185.1 of Bryobacteraceae bacterium. Lineage (GTDB taxonomy): Bacteria > Acidobacteriota > Terriglobia > Bryobacterales > Bryobacteraceae > JAEHDI01. The sequence goes on from DATIFQ010000165.1 coordinate 2,381, forward strand.
AGCACCCCTTTGTTGAACATGCGCGACATCGTGATGAATCACAACCAGCACGAGGTTCCGCAACTGGAGGAGTTTGCCCGCCTGCATGATTTCGAACTGC
>DATIFQ010000166.1:0-6547 GCA_035455185.1 Bryobacteraceae bacterium
GACTGCTTCACGTTCGAAGGCGGTTTCGCGCTGCACTTGGCCGGCGGGTGTGAATCCGTGGAGGCCGTGGACAGTTCGGAACACGCGCTATGCCTGGCGCGCGAGAACGCCGGCTTGAACGAAATCGGCAACGTGGAGTTCCGCCAGGCGGATGTTTTCGACCTCCTGGCCGGCTACTCGGCGGCGGGTCGCCGCTTCGATACCGTAGTCCTGGACCCGCCGGGTTTCGCCAAGTCTCGCTCCGCCGTCGAAGGCGCAGCCCGCGGCTACAAGGACCTGAATCTTCGTGCTTTGCGCCTGCTCGGCGCCGGCGGCGTGCTCGTCAGCTGTTCCTGCTCCCACCACGTGAGCGAAGCGATGTTGTTGGAGATCGTCGCCTCGGCGTCCCTCGACGCCGGCCGGAAACTCCGTGTCCTTGAACGCCGTACCCAGGCCCTCGACCACCCGATTCTGCTGACCGTCCCCGAGACCCATTACCTCAAGTGCGTTATTCTGGAGGTTGCGTAAACGGCTCTGCCTGCCGCTCGTGAACCAAAGCTAAGTTGATTCCGACATGGCGGTCCGATATAGTCAAAAGTGGGCCGCAAACGTAAAGAATTGCTCTATTCTCAGATCTTTCGCCCGCCGGCGACGTGGCCCAGCTCGCCGGGGGTTCCGTGTACTCACAATCAGGAGGCTCTTCGTAATGTTTCGCAGTGAAGCCCTGCCCGTCATCCAGCGGCAGGCAAGTTCCCAAAAGGCGTCTGGCCGGCCCGCGATTCTCGGTCTGCTGCGCGCGGTTCTCGTTCTTCTCTCACTTGCCGTCCTCGCGGCGCCCATGTTCGCCCAGGAGCATCACGGCGGCGAGGCCAACCTCATTCTGCCCGATCTCGATCAGGCGACGTTTCTGGGTGGAATCGGCGGCCGGTCCCTGTTAATGGTGGGACTGCTGGTCAGCGGTCTCGGCTTCCTCTTCGGCCTTGTCATCTACAAGCGGCTGCGCGACATGCCGGTGCACGCGGCGATGCGCGAGGTTTCCGAGCTCATCTACGAGACGTGCAAGACCTATCTCGCAACGCAGGGCAGATTCCTGCTGATCCTCGAGGCCCTGATTGCCGTCATCATCGTTTTCTACTTCGGTTTCCTGCAAGGATTCGAGGCGTTTCGCGTCGCCATCATCCTGGTTTTCAGCGTGGTCGGCATCTCCGGCAGCTTCCTGGTGGCCGCCTTCGGCATGCGCGTGAACACCTTCGCAAATTCGCGCACCGCCTTCGCCAGCCTCCGCGGGAAGCCTTTCCCGTGCTATGACATCCCGCTCCAGGCTGGAATGAGCATTGGCATGCTGCTGATTTCGGTCGAGCTGCTCATCATGCTCTTCATTCTGCTGTTTGTGCCCGGAAACCTCGCCGGACCTTGCTTTATCGGATTCGCCATCGGTGAGTCGCTGGGCGCGGCGGCGCTGCGTGTCGCGGGCGGAATCTTTACCAAGATCGCCGACATCGGCTCCGATCTGATGAAGATCGTCTTCAAGATCAAGGAAGACGACGCGCGCAATCCGGGCGTGATCGCCGACTGCACGGGTGACAACGCGGGTGACTCGGTTGGTCCTTCGGCGGATGGCTTCGAGACCTATGGCGTCACCGGCGTGGCGCTCATCGTGTTCATCCTGCTGGCTGTCCGCGAGCCCCTCGTTCAGGTCCAGTTGCTCGTCTGGATCTTCTCAATGCGCGTCATGATGGTCATCGCGTCCGCGGTGGGATACTTCGTCAACGGCTTCATCGCCAAGGCACGATACGCCGCCGCCGACAAGATGAACTTCGAGACGCCCCTCACGACCCTGGTCTGGCTGACCTCGATTCTGTCGATCGTCCTCACCTTCATCCTCAGCGCGTTCATGATTCCGGAGCTCGTCGGCGACACGTCGCTGTGGTGGAAGCTCTCCACCGTCATCTCCTGCGGCACTCTTGCCGGCGCGCTCATTCCTGAGTTCGTCAAGGTGTTCACCTCCACCAAGTCCCGGCACGTCGGGGAGATCGTCACCGCCTCGCGCGAGGGCGGTCCGTCGCTCAACATCCTCTCGGGTTTTGTCGCCGGGAACTTCTCCGCGTACTGGCTCGGCTTCGCCATGCTGCTCCTGATGGGCATCGCCTACAGAACCAGCACGCTCGGGCTTCACGGCCTGATGGTGGAAACGCCAATGGCGATCGAAGCAGTCTTCGCCTTCGGCCTGGTTGCATTCGGCTTCCTGGGCATGGGTCCGGTTACCATCGCCGTGGACAGCTACGGTCCGGTCACCGACAACGCCCAGTCGATCTACGAACTCTCCACCATCGAAGAGCTCCCGAACATCAAGCAGGACCTAAAGAAGAACTTCGGCTTCGAGCCCGAGTTCGAGAAGGCGAAAGAGAACCTCGAGGAGAACGACGGCGCCGGCAACACTTTCAAGGCGACTTCGAAACCGGTGCTGATCGGCACCGCTGTGGTCGGCGCGACCACCATGATCTTCGCAACCGTTGTCGCCCTGACGAGCGGCTTGCGTGAGAACGTGGACAAGTTGTCGCTCCTCCACCCGCCGTTCCTGCTCGGCCTCATCACCGGCGGCGCGGTCATCTACTGGTTCACCGGCGCGAGCGTCCAGGCGGTCACCACCGGCGCTTATCGCGCGGTCGAGTTTATCAAGCGCAACATCAAGCTGGAAGGCTCCACCAAGGCGTCCGTCGCAGACTCGAAGAAGGTTGTGGCCATCTGCACGCAGTACGCGCAGAAGGGCATGTTTAACATCTTCCTCACCGTGTTCTTCTCCACGCTGGCTTTCGCGTTTCTGGAGCCGTTTTTCTTTGTCGGCTACCTGATCTCCATCGCGCTCTTCGGCCTGTTCCAGGCGTTCTTCATGGCCAATGCCGGCGGCGCCTGGGACAACGCAAAGAAGGTTGTCGAAACCGAACTGCGAGCCAAGGGTACGGACCTGCACGCGGCAACGGTCGTCGGCGACACCGTCGGCGATCCGTTCAAAGACACCAGTTCGGTGGCGTTGAACCCGATCATCAAGTTCACGACGCTGTTCGGGTTGTTGGCCGTCGAACTGGCAGTCTCCATGACGCGCCAGCAGGGCCCCATGATCACCAACGTGCTCTCCGCGATCTTCCTCGCGCTCTCGATGGTATTCGTCTACCGCAGCTTTTATAGTATGCGGATCGAGAGCACGGGAGCCGATAAGTAACCTTCGTCCGAATCACGGCAAAAGGGGCAGGCGTTGCCTGCCCCTTTCGCATTTCTTGGGTCTGGTACGATCGTCTCAAGCCCGCCGTCTCGCGTTTCGGCGGGCCCACCGGAGGGATTTCTTGAGCGCCGCGATAGACTACTTCGAGCGAACCGCGAAACTGCTGGAGGAGCTGCGTCGCACGCAGTTACCCGCCATCGAGCAAGCTGCCGGCATCTGCGCTTCGAGCATCGCCCAGGGCGGTCTCATCTTCCTGTTTGGGGCCGGGCATTCCCGCATGATGTGTGAGGAGATGATCCCCCGCCAGGGCTGCTTCGCCGGCTTCTTCGCGCTCGTCGAACTGGCAATCTCCACCCATTCGGCCATCGTCGGCGTCAACGGGCTCCGGACGGCACTCCATCTTGAAAAGTATGAAGGCTACGCCGAAGAGATCCTGAAGAGCTTTCGCTTCGGCCCTCACGACGCGTTCATCATTATCTCTACCAGCGGCATCCGTCCCGTCGTTGTGGAGATGGCGATGGGAGCGAAGCAGCGCGGCATGCCCGTGATCGCCATCGTCTCCAAGCTGCACTCCGCGCAGGCGCGTCCCGGCCACTCGTCGGGCAAGAAGTTGCCGGACTTCGCCGACATCGTGATCGACAACATGTGCCCGCCGGGCGACTGCGTCGTCCCCCTCGCTGGGCTCGACTGGGCCACGGGCCCCGTTTCGACGGTCACCGGGGCTATGATCATCAACATGCTGCGTTGCGAGACCGCCCGCCTGTTGACCGAACGCGGCGTCAAGCCCGTCATGCTTCCCAGCCATCAGGTTCCCGGCAACATCGCCGCCGACGAGCAACTCGAGCGTTTCTATGAGGCGTACCGCAAGAGCCTGACCCACCTCTACGAGTGAAACATTAGTACCCCGGTGGAGGCTCGAAACCGCCCACGACATCCGCCATACGGCCCGCGATATCGATCGGGGTTGCGTCCTCGAGGTACGGTCCCAGAATCTGGATGCCCACCGGGAGTCCGTCCTTCGTGCGGCCAACCGGCGCGACCGTCGCCGGGCAACCCGTCAGGTTGGCGAAACTGATCCAGCGAAGCAGGTCTCCGTACGGTCTCCGGCCCAGCGAAGTGTCGAATGACCGCTCGAAGAAAGTCTTCTCCTGGTTGTGCGGGAAAGCGGGCAGAAACATGTCAGGCATCAGGAACGCATCATGAGTCTCGAAATACTTCTGCCAGACCGCACGCGCCCGCAGACGTTTCATCGACTCCTCGAGCCAGCGGCCATGGCCCATCGTTTTGCCCTCGATCCACGCTTTGCCGTACTCTCCCCACGGTCCCGGCGGCAACCGTCGCAGCGTCTCGAGTTCTTCTTCTTCCGCGTGAGCTGCGAACGATGCCGATAACAGGACGAGATAGTTGCCGAACATCTCGCCCGGATTGACGCCGGCGGGCCAGCCCTCTTCAAAGTCGACTCCCGCTTTCCGGAGCGCCTCCACCGCGCCCCGCAGCGGCTCCCGTACTTCCGGTGTCACAGGACAGAACGGGTCGTCCAGCACAAAGCCGATCCGGTAATCCCTCAGTCGTGCGCCCCGAGGCGATGGCAGTTTCCAACGAAATGCCGTGGGGTCAGGTCGGGACGGCCCGGCAATCGTCTCGAGCTCCAGTTGGAGATCCCGCGCGCTACGCGCCAGCGGCCCCGCGACACCAAGGTCGGGAGGAAGTGCGGGTTCTCCCGGAGAGGGCGGAATGTGGCCTTCCAATGGAACGATTCCCAGGCTCGACTTGTGGCCGTACACACCGCAGAAGTGGGCGGGTGTACGGATGGAGCCTCCGATGTCGCTCCCCAGTTCGAGGAATCCGAATCCCGCCGCCAGCGCGGCCGCCCCGCCGCCGGTGGAACCTCCCGGCGTCCGCTTCACGTTCCACGGGTTGTTCGTCGTGCCGGCGATCGCGTTGAACGTCTGCGTGTCGCCCGCGAACTCCGGAGTGTTTGTCTTGCCGACAATCAGCACTCCAGCTGCGCGCAGTCGCGCCACGGCGGCGGCGTCCTTCTTCGGGATGTGGTTCTCCAGCGGCTTCGCGCCCGCCGTCGTCCGCAATCCGGCGGTTTCGAACGTATCCTTGACGAGGATCGGCAAACCGTGGAGCCGCCCGGGATTCTTCCCGCGTGCCAGTGAGTCGTCGGCTTCCCGGGCGCGCCGTGTTGCTTCTTCCTCGTTCATCGTGACGAACGAGTTGATCCCGGGGTTGTATTTTCGGATTCGCCCCAGCGTGTGCTCCAGCAACTCCCGGGACGAGATGACGCCCTCGCGGATCGCCCTCAGGGCCTCGGACGCGGTGCCGAAGCTCGGGTCGAACCGCCGTGCAGCCAGGCTCGGCCTCGAAAGCCGGCTCAGGAACGGCGCTGCCGCTGTCCATGCCAGAAAAGTCCGTCTGCTATTCATTCGGCTTTCCTCCTCGTCTCGTACTATCTTGCGCTCCGGTGGCCCCGAGTATACATTGGTCAAAATACCGCGTCGACCTATGAAAGAGCGACCCCTCCGAACCACTGTGATCGGCAGCTATCCGTTTCCGGGATGGCTTGAACACGCCTCGAACCGGCTCGAGCAGTTCGGGCCCGCCGACATCGAGGAAATGCAGGAAGACGCGGTCATCGCCGCCGTCCACGATCAGGTGGCCGCCGGCCTGGACGTCATCACCGACGGCGAACAAACGCGGTTCGACTTCAACCTCTCGTTTTACGGTTTTCTGGAAGGCATCGAACAGGAATCGTCGCCGCGCCGCCGCTTCGGCCCGCCCGCCCACGATCAGCGCGGACATCACCGGATCACCGGTCCGCTGAACGCTCCGCGTGGCCTAGGAGCGGTTGCCGAGTTTCGCCGGCTGAAGCGAGTCGCGCCGGAAGGTCCGGTGCTCAAGGCAAGCGTGCCCGGCCCGTATACGTTGAGCGGCCGCCTCGTCCCCGGCGAAGTTTACGGCGACCGTTACGCTGTCGCCGAAGCGCTGATCCCCATCGTGCGCGCCGAACTCGAAGCCCTGGTTGCGGCCGGCTGCACGGAGATCACGGTCGACGAGCCCTCGATGAGCTGCTATGCCTGGCGCGAGGACACAAGCCGCTTCGTCGATATCTTCAATTGCACTGTGGAGCCGGTCTTCGGGAAATGTCGCTTATCCACTCATCTTTGCTTCGGAAACTATAAGGGGAGGGCCGTTGGCCCCCGCCGCTACGCGCCGATGTTTCCCGCCTTTCTCAATTTCAAGGTGGATGAGATCCACCTTGAGATGGCCAGCCGCGAGTTCGCCGAGATCGAGATCGTCGCCGAAATCGCCCGCTCGAAGGACGTGGCTGTCGGCATCATC
>DATIFQ010000167.1:0-34679 GCA_035455185.1 Bryobacteraceae bacterium
CCGGCCAGTTCGAGCGAACGCTCATCGTGGCCGAAGAGGGCGCCTACGTCAGCTACCTCGAAGGCTGCACCGCGCCCATCCGCGACACCAACCAGCTTCACGCCGCCGTGGTCGAGCTCGTCGCGCTCGATAACGCCCAGATCAAGTACTCGACGGTGCAGAACTGGTATCCGGGCGACAAGGACGGCAAGGGCGGAATCTACAACTTCGTCACCAAGCGCGGCAAGTGCCAGGGCAAGAACTCGAAGATCTCCTGGACGCAGCTCGAGACCGGCTCGGCGATCACGTGGAAGTACCCGAGCTGCCTGCTCATTGGCGACGGTTCGGTGGGCGAGTTCTATTCCGTGGCCGTGACCAACAACTACCAGCAGGCGGACACGGGCACGAAGATGATCCACATCGGCAAGGACACGAAGAGTACGATCGTCTCCAAGGGCATCTCAGCCGGACACGGCCAGAACAGCTACCGCGGCATGGTGAAGATGCTGAAGGGCGCGGAGGGCGCCCGCAACTACTCGCAGTGCGACTCCCTGCTGATCGGCGACCAGTGCGGCGCGCACACCTTCCCGTACCTGGAAGTCAAGAACCCCACGGCGCAGGTGGAGCACGAGGCCACAACCTCGAAGATCGGTGAGGACCAGATCTTCTACTGCCGGCAGCGCGGCATCCCGACCGAGGACGCGGTCTCGATGATCGTCAATGGGTTCTGCAAGGAAGTGTTCCGCGAGCTGCCGATGGAGTTCGCCGTGGAAGCACAGAAGCTGCTGAGCGTGAGTCTGGAAGGTAGCGTCGGATAAGCAGTTCGATGACAAAGGCACAGAGGACAAAGACGGAAATGCTGATTATCAGGAATTTGCGAGCCGGCATCGGCGATAAGGAAATACTCAAGGGCATCGATCTGGAAGTGAAGCCAGGCGAGGTGCACGCCATCATGGGCCCGAACGGCTCGGGCAAGAGCACGCTGGCGCAGGTGCTGGCCGGGCGGGATTTCTATGAAGTCACCGGCGGCGAGGTGATCTACGAGGGGCACGATCTGCTTGAACTCGATCCGGAGGAGCGGGCCGCGGAGGGGATCTTCCTGGCGTTCCAATACCCCGTGGAGATCCCCGGCGTGAGCAACATGTACTTTCTGCGCGCGGCCCTCAACAATATCCGCAAGCGGAGCGGCGTGGAGGAACTGGACGCGGTCGACTTCCTGGAGCTGGTAAAGGAAAGGATGACGGCTTTGGACATGCCGGAGGGCCTTCTGAACCGTGCAGTGAACGTCGGATTCTCCGGCGGCGAGAAGAAGCGGAACGAGATCTTCCAGCTCGCCGTGCTGGAGCCGAAGCTGGCGATTCTCGACGAGACCGACTCCGGTCTGGACATCGACGCGCTGAGGCTGGTGGCGAACGGCGTGAACTCGCTTCGCAGCCCGAAGCGGTCCTTCGTCGTGGTGACGCACTATCAGCGGCTGCTGAACTACATCGTGCCCGACTTCGTGCACGTCATGTCGAACGGGCGCATCGTGAAATCGGGCGACAAAACGCTGGCGCTCGAGCTCGAGCAGAAGGGCTACGCGGAACTGGACGAGCTGGCGGTGAGCGAGCTGGTGCGATGATCGAACTCAGAGAAGATCAGGACGTTTATCTCACGCATTTCGCGGACCGCGGGCAGCGGACGGCGGCGGAACCGGAATGGCTTCGCGATCTGCGCAGGAGCGCGATGGACCGGTTTGCCGCGCTCGGCTTCCCGACCACGCACAACGAGGACTGGAAATACACGAACGTGTCCGGGATCGCGAGGCTGGCGGCGCGTCCGGCGCCCGCGGCCACCCTGACGCGCAAAGAACTGGAACGGCTGCCGTTCGCGAACCTGGGGTGCGGCGTGCGGCTGGTGTTTCTGAACGGCCGATTCTCGCCGAAACTGTCCGCTGCGAAGCGGCTGCCGGCGGGCGTCAACGCAGCAAGCCTAGCGTCGGTGTTGGAGAACGGAAGCGCACCTTTGGAAAACCACCTCGCGCGTTATGCGGGCTTCGAGGAAAACGCCTTCGTCGCGCTCAACACCGCGCTGTTTGAGGACGGCGCGCTCATCGAGATTGCAAAAGGTACCGTGGTTGAGGAACCGATCCACCTCGTCTTCGTCTCGGTGGGGGGCGCCGAACCGTGGGTGGCGCACCCGCGGAACCTGATTCTGGCCGGGCGCGGGAGCCAGGCGGCGGTGATCGAAACGTACGTCGCGTCGGGTGAGGGTGTCCACTTCACCAACGCGGTGACGGAGATTGTAGCCGCTGAGGGTGCGGTAACGGAACACTACAAACTTCAGCACGAAGGGGCACAGGCGTTCCACGTTGGCACGATTCAGGGGCTTCAGGAGCGCAGCAGCTCGCTTACGTCACACAACGTCGGCTTCGGCGCGGCTCTGGCACGAAACGACGTCAACGTCGTGCTGGACGGAGAAGGCGCCGAGTGTATGCTCAACGGCCTTTACGCCACCACGGGCAAACAACACGTCGACAACCATTCGACGCTGGACCACGCCAAGCCGAACTGCAACAGCCGCGAGTTATACAAGGGCATCCTGGACGGGCAGGGCACGGGCGTGTTCAACGGCAAGATCATCGTCCACAAGGATGCGCAGAAGACCAACGCGCTCCAGAGCAACAAGAACCTGCTGCTTTCAGCGGACGCGATGATCAACACCAAGCCCCAGCTCGAGATCTTCGCGGACGACGTCCGCTGCACACACGGAGCGACGGTGGGCCAACTGGACAAGGACGCCCTGTTCTACATGCAGACCCGCGGCATCCCGAGGGAGGCTGCGCGGGACCTGCTGACCTACGCATTCGCCGGCGAACTGTTCGACCGGATGAACTGGGCTCCGGCGCGCGAGCGGCTGGAGCAGGAGCTGTACCGGAAGCTGTCGCAAGGCAGGAAGCCGTGAGCTTCCAGGCGACCGGAGCACGCATGAAAACCGCAAGCGAGACAGCGTTCCCGGCGAGCCCTGAGGCCGCTGGGGGATTCAACGTGTGGCGCATCCGGGAGGACTTCCCGATTCTGCGCCGGCAGGCTTGGGACAAGCCGCTGGTCTACCTCGACAACGCCGCCACCACTCAGAAGCCGCAAGCGGTGATTGACGCGATCACCTCGTTCTACACGTCGGATTGCGCGAACATCCACCGCGGCGTGCACTTCCTGAGCGAACGAGCGACGGACGCCTACGAGGAGAGCCGCGCAAAGGTGCGGCGCTTTCTCAACGCGCGCGACACGCGAGAGATCATTTTCGTCCGGGGCGCCACGGAAGGAATCAACCTGGTGGCGCGGAGCTTCGTCCGGCCGATGCTGAAGGAAGGCGACGAAGTTCTGATCACGGCGATGGAGCACCACGCGAACATCGTTCCCTGGCAAATGGTCTGCGGCGAGACGGGCGCCCGGCTGCGGGTGGCCCCGATCGACGACCGCGGCGAGCTGATCATCGACGAGTTCGAGAAGCTGTTGGGTCCGCGCACACGGTTCGTCGCCGTGAGCCACGTCTCGAACGCACTGGGCACGATCAACCCGGCTGGCATGCTGGTCGAAATGGCGCGCTCGCGAAAAATACCGGTGCTTGTAGACGGGGCACAAGCCGTACCGCACATGAACGTGGACGTGCAGGCGCTCGGCTGCGACTTTTACGTGTTTTCGGCTCACAAGCTGTACGGGCCGACGGGCATCGGGGCTCTCTACGGACGAGCGGAGTTGCTCGAGGCGATGCCACCTTACCAGGGCGGCGGCGACATGATCGCCTCGGTGACGTTCGAGAAGACGGTGTACAACCAACTCCCCTGGAAGTTCGAGGCGGGCACGCCGAACATCGCGGGCACGATCGGGTTGGGGGCGGCGATCGATTACGTGAGCGCGATCGGGTTGGACGCCATCGCGGCGCACGAGCATGGATTGCTCGCGCACGCCACCGGAACGCTCTCTTCAATTCCCGGGTTGAAGATCATCGGGACGGCGCATGACAAGGCTGCGGTGATTTCGTTCATCCTGGACGGGGTTCACCCTCACGACGTAGGCACCATTCTCGACCGCGAGGGAGTGGCCGTCCGCGTGGGGCACCACTGCGCGCAACCGGTGATGCAGCGGTTCGGCGTACCGGCGACAAGCCGGGCGTCGTTTGCGATGTACAACACGAGCGAAGAGGTGGAGGCCCTGACGCAAGCGGTATACAAAGTGAAGGAGATCTTCGGCTGATGTCGGACCTGCGGGAACTCTACCAGCAGCTCATCGTGGACCACAGCAAGAGTCCGCGGAACTGCCGCGCGATCGAGGGCGCGGACCTGAGCGCGGAGGGCTACAACCCGCTGTGCGGCGACCATGTGACGGTCTACGTGAAGCTGGAGAACGACCGGGTGAAGGACATCGCGTTTCAAGGCAACGGCTGCGCAATCTCCACCGCCTCGGCCTCGCTGCTGACGGAGGTCCTGAAGGGCAAGACGCGCGCCGAAGCCGAGGCGTTGTTCGAAAGTTTCCACGATCTGGTCACCGGCCACGAGTCACGGGAGAAACAGGGCGCACCGCAACTCGGGAAGCTGCGGGTATTCTCCGGCGTGTCGGAATTTCCGGTCCGCGTGAAGTGCGCGACGCTAGTGTGGCACACGCTCCGGGCGGCGCTGAACCAGATCGAGGAAAAAGTCAGCACGGAGTAACTGTAACTATGCCGGAGAGTAACGAGGCAGACACGGACATCCTGAGACAAAAGGTGATCCAGGTCCTGCGGCAGATCCACGATCCCGAGATTCCGGTCAACATTTACGAACTCGGGCTGATCTACGACCTTTCGGTTGCCGAGACGGGCGAGGTGAAAATCCAGATGACCCTGACGGCGCCGAGTTGTCCGGTCGCCGGGAGCCTGCCTCCGGAGGTGAAGTCCAGAGTCGAGGCGCTGCCCGGAGTGAAAGAGGTCGAGGTGGAGCTGACCTGGGACCCGCCGTGGAGCATGGACAGGATGTCGGACGCGGCCAGGCTTCAGCTCGGCATCGAACCGGTCGACGACGGCGCGCGGGTAGTGAGGTTCGAGCCATGAAGCTTTCCGCGCACGAAGAGTACGGGCTGCGGTGCCTGCTTCAGATCGGGCGTCACGGCGACCGCGGCGGCCTGACCATTCCGCAGATCAGCCGGCTGGAGGGTTTGTCGATTCATCACGCCGCGAAGATCCTCCACATCCTGAAGCAGACCGGGTTCCTGAAGAGTGTCCGCGGCCAAACCGGCGGGTACACGCTGGCGAAGCCGCCCGAGCAAGTCTTCATCAGCGACGTGCTTTCGACACTCGGCGGAAAGCTCTACGAAGAGGACTTCTGCACTGAACACAGAGGCCGCGTGGGCAACTGCACACACACGGTGGACTGTTCGATCCGTTCGCTGTGGCGCATGTTGCAGACCGCGGTGGACGAGGTGCTGAGTAAGACGACTCTTCGCGACCTCATCCGGAAAGAGGACGAGATGAGCACCTGGCTGGACCAGTTGGTGACGCTTCCAACCGGGAACGAGCCGGTGACGCCGAGGGCGTGAGGGGAAGCAGTACTGTTGGTTCCCTCCAAACTGCCAAGTGCGCGGAGGGTGCTGACAAGACTACCAGCATGGCCGGTCTGGCGACCGGCTCCACGCGAACATCGGCCAAAAGGGCGGACGTGGGCGTTCGCCGCGGCCCTGGGAAACCGCCCTACCTACCTGGCACGGGAGCGGGTTACGATGCCTTCCGTGTACGTCTTGAACGCCTCAGGCTGCCCCGGTGGGGCGATCTCAAATCTCACGCGGACCTGATCGGCTTCCTTGCGGTAGATCAAGCGAAACCTCGGTCTCCCTGGTTCCTTGTCGCTGAGGAACGTGATGGTGTTCTGATCCGTCCCAACATCAACCCGGTACTGAATCTGATGCCCTTCGTTGTCGAAATAGGAGGCGCGGAGTCCGGCCGGAGACGAAAAGACTACCGTAAGATCGGTGTGTACAAATGCCGGGCGATCCTTGGTGGCCGGATACTCGGTTCGGCCCCGGCGTATGAGAATCTTCCCGTCGAGATCCTTCTCAAACGTGAATCCACCGCTCCCCGCTCCCGGCTGTCCCTGTCCGGACCCGGCCCACTCGCCGAGAAGAAAGTGTAGAGGCTCCAATTTGTCAGTCGAGTTCGGCTGCGACATCATGCAGCAACTGCCTAGAAATAGCACCCACACGCACCGGATCATCATTGGGAAGCATAGCTCAAACTCGCAACGCCGGCTTAGCGTACAAGTTGCAGCTCCCGCTGGCAGGCAGACGACAAAATGAGATCGTCTGCTCCACGTGCGCTGCCCCACCTTCAGCACCCTAGGGTTTTCGCACGCCGCGGAAGCCGCAGACCTTCCCCCGCCAGTAGGGATCGAACGTCGACAGGTTGGTTCCCTTTATCGACTGGGCGTGGTAACCGAGTACGACGCAGGGCGGGAGCCCTGTGCTCGCAGGTCAGGAGACCTGCGCTACTACACTTAGCCGCCGGCGATAGCCCCGATGATGAGGAACGGCTCGGCGCCCGATGCGACCGCGTCGGGCAACGGGGCGTCCGGCGGCTCATGAGACAGATCCTCGCCGCAGGCGAAGAACCGCAGGAACGGGCGGCGCTGTTTCGTGACTTGGTCGCGGATCGTGCCGCGCAGCACCGGAAACGCGGCCTCAAGGGCGTCAAGGACCGAAAGCTGGGTGAGCGGACCTTTGACGGCGAGTTGCACCTCGCCGTCCACACCAGCCATATTTCGCAAATGTGCCGGAAGCGCGACTCGAATCACGACAGTGTCTGGACCTCGACAGAAAGCACGGCCGGAAGATCCCGGACAATCGGCGTCCAACTGTCGCCGGCATCGGCTGACGCGTACACCTGCCCGCCGGTGGTGCCGAAATACACGCCGCACGAATCGAGCGAGTCGACCGCCATCGCGTCGCGAAGCACGTTGACGTAACAGTTGCTCTGCGGCAGACCCTTTTCGAGCGGCTCCCATTCGTTTCCGCCCGTCCGGCTGCGGTAGACGCGTAGTTTCCCCTCGGGCGGATAGTGCTCTGAGTCGCTCTTGATCGGGACGACGTAGATGGTGTCCGGCTCGTGCGCGTGGACGTCGATGACGAACCCGAAGTCGGTCGGCAGGTTCCCGCTGACCTCGCGCCACGAGTCGCCGGCGTCGTCGGTGCGCATTACGTCCCAATGCTTCTGCATGAACAGCACGCCCGGGCGCGACCTGTGCATCGCGATGCGGTGGACGCAGTGGCCGACCTCGGCGGTCGGGTCGGGGATGTGCTCGGACTTCAGTCCACGGTTGATCGGCTTCCACGTTCCGCCGCCGTCGTCGCTACGGAAGGCGCCCGCGGCGGAAATGGCGATGAAGATCCGGCCGGAGTCGCTCGGATCCAGAATGATCGTGTGCAGACCCAACCCGCCCGCGCCCGGCTGCCAGTTCGGCCCCGAGCCGTGCCCGCGCAGACCGGCGAGCTCCTGCCACGTCTGCCCGCCGTCGGCCGACCGGAACAGGGCAGCGTCTTCGACTCCGGCGTAGACCGTGTCCGGGTCAGTGAGCGACGGTTCCAGGTGCCAGACTCGCTTGAACTCCCAGGGGTGGGGCGTGCCGTCGTACCACTGGTGAGTGCCGGGAACGCCGTCGTACACGAACTTGTTGCCCACCGGCTCCCAAGTCTTGCCACCGTCGTTCGAGCGCTGAACCACCTGCCCGAACCAGCCGCTTGTCTGCGAGGCATATAGCCGGTTCGGATCGGCGGGCGACCCCTTGATGTGGTAAATCTCCCACCCTCCAAAATGGGGGCCGCTGACATCCCACTTCCTCCGTTTGCCATCCGACGTCAGAATGAACGCGCCCTTGCGTGTTCCAACCAGCACGCGTACCTTGCTCATCTCTAACTCCCCTCTGCGGAATTTGCGCCGATATTCACCGGCAACCAGCACAATCAGGCGGAAACACTCATGAAACCCAGTCCCAGGAAATACGTTGCTCCTTGTCAGCAAAGATATCACACCGGGGATGCGCGGGACACGCCCGCAAACCTGCCAAACATGGCCGGTCTGGCCGCAGTTCCCCCGGGGGACACCCGGAAAATCAGTAGGGCGCTACGCGAGATTCGAATTGCATGGAATTGAAGTCCTGGAGCACCTCGGCGGCCGCGGGTCCTAAGGGGTTCACAAGGGCGCGATACAGGATGCCTTTCTCCGCCCACACCAGTGCAGGGCCGTCGCGATCCGCCCACTCCCAAGTGGGCACTGAAAGTAGCGCTTTGCGCCCCGGGTGTTCCAGCTCGTGCTCGTCCCAGTAGACACCGGCCCCTTCGGGGTGATCGATATCGGCGTAGGCGAACTTGCGCAGGATCCAACCGTGCCGAAGCGGCCTGGTGAACACCGTGCAAGGAGCGACCACCCCAGGGCCCGCCTTCATCTCCAGCGTCCAGCCGTCGCGCAGAAGGCGGCGGTAATAGACGCTGGGGCATTCGGCCCCGAAGAATCCGGCGGGCTTGTATTCCTGGTCTTCGGCGAGTTCGGCGCTCTTCCGCAGGACGAAGTGGCAGCCGTTCAGCCAGTACGTCGTGTTGGATGTGAACAGCCCGCCGCCTTGCCAACAGTCGCCCTTACCGTAAAGCGTGACGGCGCGCAGCCAGGGCGCGCGTGAGATCGCGGTCCAGGAACCCTTCGTCTCCTGATGGCGACGGCCCCCGCGCGCGAAGTAGATGAGGTGGCGGCCGTCGGGGGAGAGGTCGGCGCGTCGCTCGTAGATCCGGCCCCTCAGCCACTGGCCGAGCTTGAACTCGCCGGTTTCGCGATTCCAGCCGACGGTGCAGACGGCGTTGGCCGGACCTCGCCGGAAGACGACGCCCACAGGCGCTTTCGAAGCCAGCAGAACATGCAGGCGGGCTGGGAACTTGGGCGTCATGATCTTTTCTCTCAGTATCGGGCACGCGTCTCAGTTCCGTGATGGGTTTCCCGCAATCGGAGCAGCCAGCCGAAGATGAGCAGCCCGTAGACAGGCACGTAGATCCACCAACGTAACGGCGTCGAGCCGTTCCATTCACCGAGAATCGTCCAGCCGATCAGCACCTCGTAGGCCAGGGGCATTACGGCCGTCCATAGAAGCAGGGCCGGCAGGGGGTAGAAAGCCAGCAGCGGCAGAATCCACGTCAGGTACCACGGGTGGCAGTTCGCCGAGATCATCAGCGTCGCTACGATAGCCACGAGTGACGCTTTTTCGAGCGGCACCCGGCGGAAAGTCACGAACACGACGACGCCGGCGATTACCGCGAACGCCGTGTACTTGGCCCGGTAAACGTCGCCGGTCAGCCAGAGCAGCACGCCGTAGAGGCTGTCGTTGTTCCGCCAACCGCTGAGAAAGCCGGTCATGAAGCGGAGGTTCTCGCCGATGTCGCTCCAGTAGGGCAGGCAAAGAGCGCCTAGGATGGGGACGCACACCCACCACTGATACCAGCGCAGCGGCCGGCGCCCGCACCATCCGGCGAAGATCGGAAACAGGAGCAGCGGCCAGATCTTCGCGGCAGCGGCCAGCGTGAGGGCGCCGAACGCCCACGTCCAGCGCTCCTTGGCCGCCGCGAGCAAGGCAAGCACGACGAAGAACACCGCCATTGAGTCGTTATGTCCGGAGTTCCAGAACTCCATGACCGGCAGGGGCGACCAGGCGTAGATCAGAACGCGCGCCTCCGGAAGCCCGCGGGCGCGCAGCAGGGCACGGAGAGCGAGGATGACGCCGAGGTCAAACAGCGCAAATGGGAGCTTGAACCAGAACGCCTGGAGGTGTGAATCCGGCGTGACGGCCGAGGCCGCGCGGTAGGTCCAGCGCAGCAGGATCTCGGTGAGCGGGCCGTAGCCGGCCTTGAAGTCCTTACTGCCGACGCGGTCCCACGTTGCGTCTCTGAGGTGCGCCCACTCCGGGTCGTTCGGTCGAACCTGGTAGGGGTTGCCGCCGTACACCTGCAACTTGCCTTCCCAGCGGTAGCGAAACAGATCGTCGGAGAGCGCCGGGGGAAGCGGCCACACGGTCAGCCGGAACAACGCTGCACCGGCTGCAATAAGAATCCACAACCTATTGTATTTTATAGACTTATTGGCTTTCTCAATTCGAAGGATCAAATACGCGCAAACGATGTAGACTATGGAGGACAATAGAAACAGGACGATTGCCTGAACCAGGTGGCCGCGCAGGTCCCCTAGCCGCCGGGTAAGAATCAGGATAATCTCCAGGAGCGCTGCCAGCGTGACAAGGCTAGTGAGTGTGACGCTTATTCTGGACTGTTCTGTTTTCATCTAAAATCGAGAATTCATGCTATCAACTCTTAGCGCGCTGTCGTTTCTGGTTGCGCCATCCCCTATGCGCCAGGTGATGAACAACCTGAACGACGACACGTTCGCCGGCATTCACCAACTGAGCTGGTTCGACTGGTCCCTGCTCATCCCCTACTTCGCGATCCTGATCGTGCTGGCGATTTACGGTTCGCACCGGTACGAAGTCATCCGGACTTATTACAAGCATCGAAAGAAGCTGGTCCAGGAACCCACCAGGTGGTTCGAGAAACTTCCGCCGGTCACCATCCAGCTTCCGATCTTCAACGAGCGATACGTGATCGAGCGGCTGATCGAGGAGATCGTCAAGGTCGACTACCCGAAGCAACTGCTCCAGATTCAGGTGCTGGACGACTCGACGGACGACACGCATCCGTTCACCGAGGCGCTCGTCGAACAATACAGGGCGCTCGGGCATCCGATCGAGTACCATCACCGCTCGAACCGCGAAGGCTTCAAGGCGGGCGCACTCCAGGCGGGGATGCAGACCGCCACCGGCGAACTGATCGCGATCTTCGACGCCGACTTCGTGCCGCCGCCGGACTTCCTGATGCGGACGGTGCATTTCTTCGCCGAGCCGGACGTGGGCGTCGTGCAGACGCGGTGGAGTTACCTGAACCGCGACTACAACGTGCTGACGGAAGTCCAGGCCATGCTGCTAGACGGCCACTTTATCCTCGAGCACACGGCACGGTGCTCGCGCGGGCTGTTCTTCAATTTCAACGGCACCGCCGGCATACTGCGGAAGAAGATGATCGAGGACGCCGGCGGCTGGCAGCACGACACGCTCACCGAGGATTGCGACCTGAGCTACCGCGCGCAATTGAAAGGCTGGCGGTTCGTATACCTTCCGGCTCTCGACTGCCCGTCGGAGCTGCCGGTGGAAATGCACGCATTCCAGGTGCAGCAGTCACGCTGGGCGAAGGGGCTGACGCAGGTATCAAAGAAGCTGTTGCCGTCGATCCTGCGGGCGCCGATTCCGGTCCGCGAGAAGATCGAAGCGTTCTTCCACCTGACGCCGAATCTGTCGTACCCGCTGATGATTATCGTCTCCGCGCTGATGCTGCCGGTGATGATCGTCCGCTTTTACATCGGCTGGTTCCAGATGCTGGTGATCGACCTGCCGCTGATGATCGCCTGCTTCTGGTCGATTGTGGCGTTCTATCTGCTGGCCCAGCGGGAGCTGAGTCCGATGTCGTGGAAACGGTCGATCTTCATGCTGCCGGCACTGCTCGCCGTCGGCGTGGCGCTGGCGGTGATCAACACCCGGGCGGTGCTGGAAGCGCTGTTCGGCATCCAAAGCAGCTTTGTCCGTACAGCCAAGTACGCCCTCGCCGGCGATCGCGTGCGTGTGGCGGACACGACTTACCGCAGCAGGAGCGGATTTCTGCCGTATATCGAGATGGCGATCGGCACGTACTTTCTGTACATGGTGTACTTCGCCATCGAGAGCTACAACTTCCTCGCGCTACCGTTCCTGCTGATCTTTGTCACCGGATATTATTGGGCGGCGATCTCCACGCTGTGGCACGAGCACCAGGGACGCGCGCGCTGGCAACGGCAGCGGCGGTTGGAACTCGAGGCAGCGGCGAGGTAGCGGCGCCTACCAGATCCCGATCAGTTTCCACCAGGCGAAGCCAACGGTGGACCAGACCGCCAGGTTCACGAGCGAAGTCACAAACCCGACCAACCACCACTTTTTCAGCGACACGTATTCGTGCGCGAAGAACATCGGGGACGGCGTGGTTCCGTAGTTGGTGAGGCCGGCGGAGAGGTTGGTGAAGCAGGCGAAGGCAAAGACGACCAGGCCGATCGGCGCTCCCTTTGCGACCAGCACTGCGAGAAAGGCCGGGTACATGGCCAGGATGTGGGCGGTGATGCTGGCGAAGCCGTAATGGGCATAGAAGTAGATGAGCAGGGCCGCGGCGAACAGGAGAACCGGGTTGGCGCCCGCGAGGACAGAGCCGACGGCTTTGGCGAACTCCGTTGTCGCGCCAGCGTCACCGAGCGCTTTGCCGAGCCTCAGTAAGCCGCCGTACCAGATGAAAATGTCCCAGGCGGCCTTCTCGCTCTTGACGTCCTCCCAACTCAGCACGCCCGAGAACAGAAGGGCCGAGCTCCCCAGCAGCGCCGTCACGGTGATGTCGATCTTGTGCAGGCCGGAGGTGACCCAGAGTCCGCACACGGTCACGAAGACGGCGGCGACGAGTTTTTCGCCTCCGCTCATCGGGCCCATAGCATCGAGCTCCCTGGCCGCGAAGGCGGCGGCTTCCGGCGTCCGCTTGATCTCCGGCGGGTTCAGACGGAAGACGACCAGCGGGACCAGCGCCAGCGAGACGAGCCCCGGCACGATCCCGGCCACGAGCCAACTCGTCCAGGTCACCGGGAAATGGAACGTGTTGGTGGCGATCTGGGCCGCCAGCGGATTGCTCGCCTGGCCGGTGAAGAACATCGCCGCAGTGACGCAAATGCTCTGGTAGACGGCGGTCATCAGAAAGGAACCGAGGAGCGCGGCAGTGGCCCCAGGGCGAGAGCCGTAAACTTCGGCGATGGAGCGCAGGATCGGCAGAATGACGCCGCCGGAGCGCGCGGCGTTAGAGGGGATGATGCTCGCCAGCGTCATGTCCGAAAGCGAAAGGGCGTAGCAGACGCCGAGCGAGGTTTTGCCGAAGAGTCTCACGAAGAAGAGCGCGAGCCGCCGCGCCATTCCGGTCTTGATGAGCGCCCGCGAGATGAAGAATGCCGCCATCACGAGCCAGACGGTGGGGTCGCCGTACCCGGCGAGCGCGTCCTGGATGGTGAGACCGCCGAGAATCGAGGCGAGCGTAACGGCGAGCAGGACGAGCGCTCCGCCAGGAATCGGCTGGAGGATCAAGCCCGCGATGGTCGCCAGAAAGATGCCGACGAGCCGCCAGCTTTCCGGTTTCAGCGCTTCGGGCCGCGGGATGGCCCACACAACCAAGGCGTAGAGCGCCACCGGCACAATCGCCTTCCAGATCCAATTCCTCGTTTTTTCGCTCACAAATCCCGTCATCATATCATTGGTCTCCCGGCACGTACGGAGATTTCGCGATTTGCTACCATTTCACGCAATGCGAACTTTGTGCCTCGCCCTGCTGTTTTTCGCGCCTCATGCACCGGCCGCGGAGACGTCTCTCACGGAGCGCGCTCGCGGATACTTGATCGAGTTGATCCGGCGGGACACAACCAACCCGCCGGGCAACGAGACTCGGGTCGCGGAGTATCTCAAACAGGTGGCGGATGCCTGGGGCATTCCGTGCGAGCTGCTTGGTGACGATCCAGCGCGATTGAACTTCGTGGCCCGGCTCTCCGGCACGGGCGACGGGCGTCCGCTACTACTCATGGCGCACACTGACGTCGTGCCGGCGGACCGATCGCAGTGGACCGCCGATCCGTTCGCGGGCGAGATCCGCGGCGGATACATTTACGGCCGCGGCACGCAGGACGATAAGGGACTCCTCGCCGCGGAGCTGGCCGTGCTGGTCGAGTTGAAGCGGCGCGACATCAGGCTGAAGCGCGACGTCATTCTGTTGGCGGAGGCGGATGAAGAAGCCGGTTCGACCGGCATGCGATGGCTGATCCGGAACGCATGGAGCAAGATTGACGCAGAGTTCGCGCTGAATGAGGCGGGGTCCTCGATGGACCTGCCGTCGGGCGTCAGGCTGTTCCAAATCCAGACCTCGGAGAAGATCCCGACGCGGGTTGTGCTGTCGGCGAGAGGTACGGCGGGTCACGGCTCGCTTCCCCGCGCGGACAACGCCGTCGTTCGCCTTGCGCGCGCCATCCTCCGTCTGGCGGACGCCGACCAGCCGGTCCACTTGAATACGACCACCCGGCGCTACTTCAAGGAGATTGCCAGGCTGCCGGACTATCGCTGGCTGGTGCCGCTCCTTCCGCGACTGGAGAATCCCTCGTCAGCCATTGCCGCGGCCAACCAGATCCGAGCCAAAGAAACGGAATTGAGCGCCATGCTGCGAACTACCGTATCCCCGACCATGTTGTCCGCCGGCGAGAAGATCAACGTCATACCCAACGTTGCCGAAGCGCAGATCGACGTGCGCCGGCTGCCGAACGAGACCGCGGAGGAAGTGCTGGACCGGTTCCGGCGCGTCCTCAACGACTCCGCCGTGGAGGTCAGACCCGCGGGCGGGCAGGAGATGCCGTCGACCGAACCGAGTTCCCTCACGACGGTACTCTACAAGGCAATGGAGCGAGTGCTCCGGCGATCACACCCGAAGGCGGCCGTCGTGCCGTTCATGATTCGGGGCGCCACCGACGGTGCGTTCCTCCGGCAAAAGGGGATGGCGGTGTACGGCGTCCCGATTTTCGCGCGGGAGGGCAATGAAAGCCGGTCACACGGAAACGACGAGCGGGTTGCCGAGGCGAGCCTGAGCACCGGATCAGAGTTGCTCTGGCAGATTGTCGTCGCGGTTGCGGCCGAGGACGGAGCCGTTCGATAGCCGACGCTATTGACTGCAGCAGGAGCCTGCGCCGACGAGAGCCGTCGGCGAAATCTCGCGATTGTGCGCGAAGAAGTCCTGTTGCGAGAGATTCCGGTAGACGTTTCCCGCGATCTCGGCGGCGGTCGGGCCGTTGACGCCGCGCCCTCCAGTCAACATGACCACCACGGTCAGTTTGTTCCGCCCGACATCGTTAAAGGAACCGAACCAGCCCATGTGCGTGCGAGCGTCGGTACAGGTGCCGGTTTTGCCGAGGATAGGTTCCGTCGGATCGTAGTTCGCCCGGCGTGCGGTCCCGTATTCGACGGCCGCCATCATGCCGGGCTTGATCTCCGGAATCCAGGACTCGATATCGAGGTGGCGCTTCACGCGCGGGACGAGGCTGAGGGCTTCCTCGGCCGAGCGGGGATACTGGAGGTAGTACAACGTTCCGCCGTTGGCAATTGAGGAAAGCATCGCCGCCAGTTGTAACGGTGTGAGAGAGATCCCCTCACCAAAGCTCGTCATGATGCCGAGATTCACATTCCTCGGAGGCTCGGCAGGAAAGACTCCGGGCTGCTCGCCGATGATGTCCAAGCCGGCCTTCTCGCCAAGACCGAACAATCGCGCGTAGTGACTGAACCGGTCGAAACCGAGCTTATTGCCCAGATGGGCGAAAAAGGGATTGTCAGAACGCGCCAGCGCTTCGGTGAGGGTGAGCCGCTTGCGTCCGTACACTCGCATCACCGTGTTGTTCTCGATGATGCCCTCGACAAGAGCCGCCATGGCAACCGGAACCTTGATGATGGAGCAGGGCTGGAAGCCGCTTTTCAGCGCAAGGCGCTGGTTCACCATCGAGAGGACGCGCCCGGTATTCGGATCGACTACCACCACCGCGCCGTTGTACGGCCCGAGCGCTTCGACGGCCGCGCGACGTACGACCGGATCCTCGCCGTCAATCACGTCGCCGATGGTCGAATCCGCAAAGGTCGGCTCCGACCACGGGCTATACGAGCGGCGGGTCCGCCGAACCCGAGCCCTCGCGGGCTTTCGCGAAGTCGTCGAGCGGAGGACAGTCGGACTCGAGACGGGCTTGCTCACCGAGGCCGCGGTCGACTTCTTCGCCGTCGTCGCCGCCGGCTTGCGGGTCGTTGCTCGCTTCTTCTTGGTTTGGCTTGCAGCGAACCCAGCCGTCCCGAGCAGAAGACTGATCGTAACAATGAGAAAACGGTTAAGAATCCCTTGGCGCATTAAGCCTGTCCGGCGCGCAACAGATATTTTCCAGAGCCTGGGTCGATGTTGGGTTTTGAGGCCCGACAACTTGTATTGTGCGGGATTTCCGTACGCACAGTCAAGATTAACTTCAGTTATCCGGTAGGATTCCGGAGCCGCTCAGGCGGCGGTCCAGCCGCCGTCGATGGTGATGACCGATCCGTTGACGAAACCGGCCTCCGGCGAGCTGAGGTAAAGAGCAAGGTACGCGATCTCGTCAGGCCGGCCGAGCCTGCCAACGGGCTGCCGCTGGTTCAATTCCGCGCGGACCTTTTCCTTTTCGTGCTTGTGGTACCTCTCCAGGTACGCCTCGACGAACGGCGTGTCGACGGTGCCGGGACAGATACAATTCACGCGAAGCTGGGTGGGGTAGTCGACGGCGAGCTGACGGGTCGTGGCCACGACCGCTCCCTTGGTGGCGCAGTACGCGTAGCGGCGCTTGACCCCGACCAGCCCCGCGACCGAGCCAATGTTCACGATCGAACCTTGAGCGGCCAGCAGCAGCGGCAGTGCGTATTTCGTCACGAGGTACATGCCCTCCACATTGACGCGGAGGAGCCGCTGGAAATCCGCGAGGCAAGTCTCTTCGATGTTGCCGACGAGGCCGATGCCGGCGTTGTTCACCAGGGCGTCGAGCGCGGAAATGCTGGCGAACATTTCGTTGACCGCACTCTCGTTAGTGATGTCGCAGATCAGGGGAGATGCGTCCGGCAGTTCGGCGGCGAGCGTTTCGGCGCGTTGCCGGTCGATATCGACGATAAGGACGGAGGCGCCGGCGGCGGCGAAGGCGCGCGAGGTCGCTTCGCCGATGCCGCTGGCTCCTCCGGTTATGAGGGCTTTGCGCCCGTCCAAACGGAAAGGAGTGCTCATCGGTAGGATTGTACTCCCGGCGGCTTGGACCGCCGCGGGATCAGCGTTTGCCGTCGAGCTTGATTCCGCGGCTGGCGATCAGCAACGCGGAGGAGTTCGCGACCTCGCCGGCCTCCGCGATCACCGTGACGTCAGTGATGTCGGCTGCTCGCGGTCCGGCTTCGGCGTTCCCCTTCAGTTTGAGGTTGACGCGCGTATCGTCCACACGCTCGACGACGGCGAGCGTCACTCCCGCCGGAAGATTCTCCACGGACCAGCTTCGCGGATTCAACCGTTCGACAAACTTGCCATTGCGAAGGGCTGCCTGAATCGTCTTTCCGTCTTCCTTGCCCTGGAAGATCGGCTCCGGCTGCGAGAGCGAAATCGCCGGAGCCTGAGGGTTCCGGCGGTAATAGCGCACATAGTCCACGGTCCAGTACGCGGGCAGGTGGAGATCGGACTGCCGGATATCTCCCGCCCAGCCATCGTTCTTGGCTTCGAGCGTCAGGTAGATCCAGTTCGGCTTGCTGGCCTTCATGGTGCGGGTGATCCAGGTTTCCTGACCATCCACAAGGAAATCAAATCCTTCTTCGTGCCAGTCACAGGCGAACAAGTGCCAGTCTGTACGAGATCCTTTGACTGCGATTCGCGCTCCTTCGTGCTTGTGAGTGTTGTTTTGACCCTGGTGGATGTTGTGCTCGACGATTTCGTCGCGGTACGGATCCTCGAGAATGTCCACTTCGGCGCCGTCATAGTTCGGGTTGTAGGACTGCCTGCCCCAGAGCCAGAAGGCGCTCCAGTAGCCGGGCACGACGTCGAGGTTCGTGCGAGCTTCATAGTAGCCCCACTGGTACTCCTGTTTCGTGCGGATGAAGCCGAGATGATACTTCCCGTCCACCTTCCGCACGCGGAGGACGAGGTGGCCCCTGCCGTCGAGGTAGCTGTCGTCGGGGTCGTTGTAAGCGTTTCGGCGGTCGCCTGTCTCACACATCCAGACGTCCCAATTCAGTCGCGGACCGTTGAACTCGTCATGGAAAACAAGCTCCCATCCATCTCCCGGGGGGCCGGCATACAGTCGGAGAGACATCGCGACGAACAGAACGATGGCGGCGCAGACAGGCAGGAAAGAAAGAAGAGATCGGACGTTTCGCATCGGTTGTTCCTCTTTGAGAACACGATCCTATCACTCGCGACGTACGAGGCGGGACGCCCGCTTGCTTTTCGCGCGACCGATGTTGTATTCCGTAGGAGCACCACCACCACCTGCGAGGGCCTTTTATGAGTGAAAGCATCGGGATTGGAATGATCGGCTACAAGTTCATGGGCAAGGCTCACAGCAACGCCTACCGCCAGGTGCCCCAGTTCTTCGACACGCCAGTCAAGCCGCGGCTGAAGGTGATCTGCGGCCGGGACCAGGCGAAGGTCGAGCGCATGGCGCAGCGCTGGGGCTGGGAGACCGCAGTCACGGACTGGCGGCGCGTGATCGACGACCCGGACGTCAAGATCGTGGACATCTGCTCGCCCAACAATACCCATCACGATATCGCCATCGCCGCGTTCGAGGCCGGCAAGATCGTCGCCTGCGAGAAACCGCTCGCCATGAACGGCGCCGAGGCGAAAACCATGGCGGCCGCCGCCCGCAAGAGCGGGAAGATCAACACGGTGTGGTTCAATTACCGCCGCGTGCCGGCGATCGCATTTGCGCGGCAACTGATCGAGGAGGGCCGCATCGGCCGCGTGTACCACTTCCGTGCTCTCTACCTTCAGGACTGGACACTGGACCCGTCCGTCCCGCTGGTCTGGCGCATGGACAAGGACGTAGCGGGCTCGGGTGTCACCGGCGACCTGCTGTCGCATGTCGTCGACATCTCCAACTACCTGGCCGGCGAAATCGAGGCGGTCGCCGGAACCAGCAGGATTTTCGTCGGCGAGCGCGAGCGGCCGGAGGGCGGCAGCGCGAAGGTGGAGATCGAAGATGCTGCCATCTTCGTCTGCGAGTACGCCAACGGCGCCATCGGACACTTCGAGGCCACCCGTTTTGCAAACGGCCGCAAGAATGGCAATATATTCGAGATCAACGGCGAGCACGGCAGCCTGTACTTCAATCTCGAAGACATGAGCCGGTTGTGGTATTTCGATTCGCGCGAACCCAAGCACGTTCAGGGTTGGCGGCAGATCTCGGTGTGGGAAGAGATTCACCCGTACATGAAGCACTGGTGGGTTCCGGGTTGCGCCATCGGTTACGAGCACACGTTTGGCAATCAGGCGGCCGACCTGCTGAGCGCGGTCGCGGCGGGAAAGCCGATGAAGCCGGATTTCGATGACGGGTTGAAGTGCCAGGTCGTTCTGGATGCGGTCCTGGAAGCGTGCGAAACGGATCGCTGGGTGAAGGTGAAACCGGTCGGTGCTTAGCCGGATGCGACAAGCTAGAGGAGACGTGATGAAGATCTCTCTTGGAAGTTGGGCGTTTTCGTTCGGTCCTTACGCGGACAATCCAATTCCTTTCGACAAGACCGCCCGGCGCCTGTCCGAAGCCGGATACGACGGTATCGAGATTTGCGGGTTCCCCCCGCACATCACCCTGGACCGGTACCCGACGAAGAAGTCCCGGCGCGAGGTGGTGCGGTTGCTCGCAGACCTGAATCTCGGTGTTTCGGGCTATGCCGCCGACCTCACCAGCGTGAACCCCGTCGTAGCCGGCAATCGCGGCGAGTATCTCGAGGTGCTCCGGCGAAACGTGGAGATGTGCGCCGACATCGGCAGCCCTGCGATTCGCGTTGACAGCGTCGCGGCGCCCGGATCGATCGCCGACTCCGATTATCAGGCCACATTCGCGCGCGTCGCGTCACTGTGGGCGGAGGCTGCCGAAATCGCGCAAAGGGGCGGCATCCGGATGGTCTGGGAGTTCGAACCGGGATTCGTGTTCAACAAGCCTTCAGAAGTCGTCGCGATGCACGACAGGGTCGGGCATCCGAACTTCAAGGTGATGTTTGATACCTCCCACGCCTACATGTGCGGCGTGGTGGGGGCGCGGCAGCATGGCGCCAAGGAGACGCTGCCAGGCGGCGTTCCGGAATTCCTGAAGAAACTCGAAGGCCGGATCGGTCACATCCACCTGATCGACTCCGACGGGACACTTCATGGAGACGAAACGAGCACGCACCGGCCGTTCGGCGAAGGCTATATCGACTTCAAGGGCCTCGCCCCACAGTTGCTTAGGGTTCCCAACATCGAGTGGTGGTGCATCGACCTTTGTTTTTGGGCGAACGCCTGGGGCTTGGTGGAACCCAGCCTGAAATTCGTGGCCAATCTGATCGACGAGAAGCAGGCGGCATAGGCCGAACGGCGGCGCCGCTTGCCCCGCCGCCGGGTATCGACCATGGTGTAGAATCGGCGGATTGGGCCGATGTTGAGCTATACGCGTGGGCCTGAGGCGCCCCTTCTCGAGAAGACCATCCCGCAAGTGCTGGCGGAGACCGTCGCCCGGTTCCCAGACCGGGATGCGGTCATCGTCCGCCATCAGAACGCTAGGATGACGTGGCTCGAACTCGCCCGCTCGGTCGAGCAGACGGCCCGCGGACTTTCCGGCCTCGGTCTTCAGCCGGGCGACCGCGTCGGCGTCTGGTCGGCAAACTGCGTCGAGTGGATTCTGCTGCAATACGCCAGCGCCCGGGCCGGAGTGGTGCTGGTGAATGTCAACCCGGCCTACCGGACGCACGAACTACGCTACGTTCTCGGGTCTTCGAAGATAAGAGCGCTGTTTCTTTGGGAGCGGGACGCGCGTGCGGACTACCTCCAGATACTTCGGGATTCGTGCAACGGCGGTGGGCTACCTCTCGATCACGTCATCCTGCTTGGGCAGGAGCCGTGGAACCGGATGCTGGCTCGCGGCGTCGATGTTCCGCCCCACGCGGCGTCGCCGGAAGATGTCGCCAATATCCAGTACACCTCCGGAACAACCGGCGCGCCGAAGGGCGTTCTGCTGACGCACCGCAATCTGCTGAACAACGGAGCGCTGATCGCCCTCTGTCTTGGGGCCGATGAGCACGACCGTATCTGCATCCCGGTACCGCTTTATCACTGCTTCGGCTGCGTGATCGGCACGATGGCGGCAGTCACCAGCGGCGCGGCCATGATCGTGCCGTCGGCCCAGTTTGACGCGCGCGCCACCCTTCAGGCGGTTCACGCCGAGCGAGCGACCGCCATTTACGGCGTGCCGACAATGTTCATCGCTGAACTCGACCACCCCGAGTTCGCGAGTTTTGACCTGACCTCCCTGCGCAAAGGCGTGATGGCCGGCTCGCCTTGCCCGATCGAGATCATGAAGCGCGTGGTCTCCGATATGCACTGCGAGGGCATGACCATCGCCTACGGGCAGACCGAAAGCTCACCAGTCATCACGATGTCCCGAGTCGACGACAGCATCGAACTGCGGGTGTCGACCGTCGGCCGCGCGATGCCGAACACCGAGGTCAAAATCGTGTCCACAGGGACCGGTGAAACCGTCCCGCTCGGCGAGCAAGGCGAGTTGTGCACGCGAGGCTACCTCGTCATGAAGGGATACGACGGCGACCCGGAAGCGACAGGCGAAGCCATTGACAGCGAAGGCTGGCTTCACACAGGGGATCTCGCCGTGATGCAGCCGAACGGCTGCTTTCGGATGACCGGGCGCTCGAAAGACACGATCATTCGCGGAGGCGAGAACATCTACCCGCGCGAAATCGAGGAGTTCCTCTATACCCATCCGAAAGTGGCCGACGTGACGGTGGTGGGTCTTCCCGATGCCCGCCTGGGCGAGACCGTCTGCGCGTGGGTCCGGCTGAAGAATGGCTCGGCGGCGACGGCCGAGGAGTTCCGTGAGTTCTGCCGCGGCAAAATCGCCTATTTCAAGATCCCGCAGCACATCCGCTTTGTGGACGCGTTTCCGATGACGGTGAGCGGGAAAATTCAAAAGTTCCGCATCCGCGAAACCGAGATTCGGGACCGTGGTTTAGAGCAGGCCGCCGCGATCGAGACTGCCTAGCACCACAGGTTGAAACCTGTGCCACACACTGTTTCAGTACAGCAGTCTCGTCCTTGGATCGAGGCCCGTCTTTCCGAGTGGCTGCAAGATCTGGCGGGCGCCATTCGAGAAAATCACAAGGTCAGCCGGAGCCTGGAAGAACAGGAACCCTTCTTCCATATACTTCTGCATCAGGTCGGCCGTCGGCGCGGGCCGCCCGAGCGGGACGTTGTTACGCTTGCCAGCCGCTACCACCCGCGCGACCGCTTCCTTCACCTTCGGATGATCCGTCTGCCCGCCCACACCGAGCGAATAGGAGAGATCGCTCGTACCGATGAACAGCACCTCGATGCCGGGGATCGCAGCAATCTCCTCCACGTTTTCCACCGCCTGCGCCTGCTCGATGATTACGATCACCATAACGTTCCGGTTGGCGAACTGGTGGTAACCCTCCGGAGCGGGCCAGCGGAAGGCCGCCAGGCCGGGACCTGAACCACGCCGTCCCTCGGGCGGGTATTTGCACGCCGCCACCGCTTGCCGGGCAAGCTCCGGCGTGGAAGTGAACGGAAACATCACTCCGAGGCTGCCGCTATCGAGCACCCGCTTGGCCGTCCACAACTCGTTCACCGGGACGCGCGTAAACGGCACAGCCTTCAATCCCCGCGTGGCGAGGATCATGTTGCGCGCAGTCTCCAGTGTGATTGGGCTGTGCTCCATTTCAATCCAGAGAAAATCGAATCCGAGGTTCGCGGCATTGGCCGCAAGCTCCACGCTCGGAACCGTGATCGTGACGCCGACAACGGGCTTGCCCTCCTTCAACGTCTTCCGCACCGGGTTTTCCCAATCCGAATGCGCCTGTTCCTGTTCTGACGGTTGCATAAGGCCACAGCGTATCAAACTGAAAGACAGGCTGCAAACCCCTGGCGAGCGGAAGAAAATTGCTCTTGGAATCAACGACTTTCGACATCACATGGACTTTTGTCTTGACATAAGTCAAACGTCATTCGTATGATTGAAACGTTCGTATGAGTGAGTCATACGTTAGCTTCAAATGAATGCAACAAAGGAAAAGATCCTCGATGCCGCCGAGGGACTCTTCGCGGAACACGGATTTGGCGCAACCTCACTGCGACAGATTACCGCGCAGGCGGGTGTCAACCTCGCGGCCATCAACTACCATTTCCGCTCGAAAGACGCACTGATCCAGGCCGTATTCTCGCGCCGGATCGGTCCTATGAATGAGAAGCGGCTGGCAATGCTGGACGCGTGCGAGGCCGAAAACGCCAATGGCCCTCTTCCGCTGGTGCCCGTGCTGCGCGCATTTGTTGTCCCCATATTCGAGCTGTGCCGGGAGCTTGGCGATCGGGGCCGGAGCTTCAGAAGGCTTATGGGCCGGATGTACGTCGAGCCAGGCGACACGGTCCGGAAGATCCTCTTCGAGCAGATGCAAATAATCGCCGGCCGGTTCATTGCGGCGTTCCAGCGCTCCTTGCCTCACCTTCCCATGGTGGAACTGCTGTGGCGCATTCACTTCTGCATCGGCGTCATCTCGCACACGCTGGCGGGTACAAACCACCTGGAAGTCGTGTCCAAGGGTCTCTGCGATCCTTTTGATACCGAGGCAACCACCGAGCGGGTTGTGGCATTTCTCGTTGCCGGAATGCGTGCACCGCTCCCGGCCATGCCCACCCGGAGCTGAATCCTATGCGGACATTCCATCTGAACTGGCTACCCCTCCTGCTGCTTCCGGCGCTCGTGCCGGCTGCCGCCCAGACTGCCGGAACCCCGCTCGAACTAAGTCTCAAACACGCCATTGAGATCGCACTCGCTCCGGACGGCAACGCGCGCGTACAGATTGCACGCCAGATGATCCGGCAGGCTCAAGAGCGGGCAAACCAGGCCCGCGCCACGCTTCTGCCGAACCTCGACGCCTCTGTCAGCCAGCAGAACCAAACGCGTAATCTGGCTGCATTCGGCATCCGCATCGAGGCGCCGATCCCTGGCTTCCGGATTCCGGAGCTCGTCGGGCCGTTCAACACGTTCGACGCGCGCGCCACCGCTACCCAAACGATCTTCGACTTCGGCGCCATCCGCCGCTACCAGGCTTCGCGGGCGGGAATCGGCGCCGCCGGGGCGGAGAACGACGCGACACGGGACCAGGTGGCCCTCCAGGTCGCCGGGTTGTACTTTGCCTCCCTGCGAGCCGAGGCCCGGGTGCAGGCGGCCGAAGCGAACGTCAAGCTGGCCGAAGAGCTGCTTCAGCTCGCCGAAAATCAGAAAACCGCCGGGACCGGCACCGGCCTCGAAATCACCCGTGCGCAGGTGCAGCTCGCCAACGAGCGTCAGCTTCTGCTGGTTGCCCGGAACGAGCGCCGCCAGGCGAATCTTCAGCTCCTGAAAGCGATGGGCCTGCCGCTTGTGACGCCCCTCCTGTTTTCGTACCAGCTCGCTCGCGTCCCGGTGGAGGAAACGACGCCGGAGAAAGCCCTCGCGGTCGCTCTGGAATCCCGCGCCGACCTGAAAGCGCAGCGGCAACGCGAGGAGAGCGCTCGCCTCAGCTACAGCGGCGCGAAGATGGAGCGCTTGCCCTCCGTGGTCGGATTCGCCGACTACGGAACGATCGGCACCAGCATCCACAACACAGTTCCGACGCGGACGTACGGCCTTTCTGTGCGGGTCCCCGTGTTCGACGGTGGCCGGCGGGACGCGCGGCGAGCGGAAAGCGGCTCGCTCTTCGAACAGGAGAAGATCCGCACCGCCGATCTGAAACGCCAGATCGACCTCGAGCTGCGCCTCTCTCTCGACAGCCTCCGCTCCGCGGAAGAGCAGGTCAACGTAGCGGAGGACGGGCTGAAGCAGGCCGAGGATGAACTGGCCAGAGCCAGCCGCCGTTACAAAGCAGGAGTGGCGAACAGTCTCGAGGTCACCGACGCCCAGACGCGTCTCGCGCGAGCCCGCGACAATCGGATCTCGGCTCTCTATCTCTACAACCAGGCCCGGGTCGAGCTCGGACAGGCGCTGGGTACGATTCAACAGATGGTCGACTGAGGAGTTGTGGCAGACATGAAGAAGAAAATCATCCCGATAGTGATCCTAGCGGCAGTGCTGGTGATCGGAGGCGGATACCTGTACCGTTGGCTGAATCGCAATGACAACGGCCGCATTCTTATCTCCGGCAACATCGAGCTGACCGAGGTCAAGGTTGCCTTCAAGACTGCCGGACGGCTGGTGGAGCGCGCTTACGACGAAGGCGACACAGTGAAGAAAGGCGCCGTAGCCGCACGTCTCGACCGCGAGCAGCTGGAAAGGCAGCTTGAGCGCGAACGGGCCACACTGGCTGGCGCCGAGTCTGCCCTGGTGCAGCTTCGAACGGCCATCGCCTATCAGCGCGAAACGCTCGACGGCGAAACTGCTGCCCGTACGGCGGAGCTCGGTCAGGCCGACGCCCGGCTACGCGAGCTCTCGACCGGCTCGCGTCCGCAGGAAATCCAGGATGCAAAAGCGGCGGTCGAAGCCGCGCGCACCGAACAGGCCCGCGCGCGCAACGACTGGGAGCGCGCGAAGGTGCTGTTCCAGAACGACGACATATCCGCCTCTCAGAACGACCAGTTCCGTACCGCCTACGAACGCGCCGCCGCCCTCCTCCAGCAGGCCGAGCAGCGGCTGGCGCTCGTGACCGAGGGCCCGCGCCAGGAAAACATCGACGCCGCAAAAGCCGGGGTCGAGCGGGCGCGTGCCACCGTACGGCTCGCACAAGCGTCCCGTCTCGAGCTCAAACGCAAGGAGCAGGAACTGGGGGCGCGCCGCGCCGACATCGATCGTGCCAAGGCCCAGATCGCGGTGATCGAGTCACAGCTCAACGATTCCGCGGTGACATCCCCGATCGACGGAGTCGTCCTCGTGAAGTCGGCGGAAGTCGGGGAAACCCTTGGCGCGGGAGCCACGGTACTCACCATCGGCGACCTCGACCACCCGTGGCTTCGCGGCTACATCAACGAGACCGATCTCGGCCGGGTCAAGCTCCGCTCGAAAGTCAAGGTGACGACCGACTCCTTCCCAGGCAAGGTCTACTGGGGAACCGTATCGTTCATTTCGAGCGAAGCCGAATTCACACCAAAGCAGATCCAGACGCCGGAGGAGCGCGTGAAACTCGTCTACCGAGTCAAGGTGGACCTGCCGAATCCAGGCCACGAACTGAAATCGAACATGCCGGCCGACGCGGAGATCCTCGTCGCGGACGCCGGCCGTTGAAGGACCCGGACATGGATTCGGCGATCATCGAAGCCACCGATCTCACGAGGCGTTTCGGCACGCTGACGGCGGTTGACCGTCTGAATCTGCGGATTGCCCCGGGGGAAATCTTCGGGCTCGTCGGTCCGGACGGCGCCGGCAAAACTACCACGCTGCGGCTGCTTTGCGGCCTCCTCGATCCAGCGGCGGGAAGCTCACGCATCGCCGGGCACGATTCCGCCCGCGAAACGGATCAGGTGAAGGACGCGATCGGATACATGGCCCAGCGGTTCGGCCTTTATGGCGACCTCACCGTCGAAGAGAACATGAAGTTCTACGCGGACCTGTTCGGCATCTCCCGCCCCGAGCGGGATGAGATGACGCCAAACCTGCTCCGCATGACGCGCATGGAGCCGTTCCGCACGCGCCAGGCCGGCCGCTTGTCGGGCGGCATGAAGCAGAAACTGGCGCTCATGTGTACGCTGCTCCACAAGCCGCGCATCCTCTTCCTCGACGAGCCGACCAACGGCGTCGATCCGGTGTCGCGCCGCGACTTCTGGGAGATCCTCTACCAGCTTGTTCGGGAGGGACTCACCGTCTTCGTCACCACCGCCTACCTCGACGAAGCCGAGCGCTGCGACCGGGTTGGGCTCATGCACAAGGGCCGGCTGATCCGCTGCGATGCTCCCGACAAACTGAAGAGCACGATTCCCGAGCCTTGCTACGAAGTCGGCTGCCCGGACCTGCGGGCCGCCAAGGAATTTCTGACGCGGCAAGCCGGTGTGGAGAGCGTGGAGCCGGCTGGCGCTTCCCTGCACCTTTTTCTTTCGCCGGAACGTACCAGCGCCGACGCTCTGGCCGGCGCACTGCAAGCCGCCGGCCTCGGCCCCGCGAATTTCCGCCGGATCGCGCCCTCGCTCGAGGATGCGTTCATTCTCCTGATTCATCAGGCTTCGCGGGAGGCAGCATGAGCAACAACGGCTGGGCGGTGGAGGTCGACCGCCTCGTGAAGAGGTTCGGCAAGTTCGTCGCCGTCGACCACATCACGTTCCAGGTCCGTCGCGGCGAGATCTTCGGATTTCTCGGGCCGAATGGCGCGGGCAAGTCCACAGCCATTCGCATTCTGTGCGGCCTGTTGCAGCCGAGCGAGGGGCTGGCGCGGGTGGGCGGCATCGATGTTTCCAAAGACCCCGAAACCATCCGCCGAAACATTGGCTACATGTCGCAGAAGTTCTCGTTGTACGACGATCTGACCGTCGAAGAGAACATCGAGTTCTTCGGCGGCGTTTACGGTGTGCCCGAGGAGCAGCTCGCCGCCCGCCGCGACCACGTTCTGGAAATGGCCGGGCTCACCGAGCAGCACGCCATGATGACTCGCCTCCTGCCCGGAGGTTGGAAACAGCGGCTGGCGCTCGGTTGCGCTATTCTCCACGAGCCTCCGATCCTGTTTCTCGACGAACCGACTTCCGGTGTCGATCCGATCGCGCGCCGCGAATTCTGGGAGCTGATCTACCGCCTCTCCGCCGCCGGCCACACCGTGTTCGTGACCACCCACTACATGGAGGAGGCCGAATACTGCCACCGTCTGGCATTGATGTACCGGGGGAAGATCATCGCCCTCGGTGCTCCCGCCGAGTTGAAGCGATCCGCCGCCAAACCCACCATGGAAGAAGTCTTCGTCTCGATGATCGAAGAGGAAGAACGGAGGGGCGCATGAAATTCCGCCGCTCTCTCGCCCGGACGGTCTCCATCGCCCGGAAAGAGGGGTTGCACATCGTCCGCGACCCGCGCAGCCTGATCATGGCTTTGGCGGTGCCGTTCGTCATGCTGTTGCTGTTTGGGTACGCGCTTACGCTCGACGTGGATCGCGTGCCGACGCTCGTCTACGATCACGACCGCAGCCCGCAGAGCCGCGAGCTGATCGAGCGTTTCGCCGGCTCCCGCTACTTCCGCATCCTTGGCTCCGTCGATGAATACGGTGGTATCGAGCGCAGCATCGACCGGGATCAGGCCCTACTCGCGGTCGTGATCCCGGCGGATTACTCGCGCAACCTGCTGACATCAAAGCCGGCTGAAGTCCAGCTTCTGCTAGACGGGAGTGACTCGAACACCGCCTCGATCGCACTCGGATACGCCGAGTCGCTGGTGCAGATGTACGCGTTCGAATTGCGGGCCCGAGCGATTGACCGCAGGGGAGGCCAGCAACTGAAACCACCCGTCGAGACCCGTCTTCGCGTCTGGTACAACAGTGAGCTTCAGTCGCGGAACTATATCGTTCCCGGACTGATCGCGGTGATTCTGATGATCATCGCCGCGTTGCTGACGTCGCTGACCATCGCCCGGGAGTGGGAGATGGGATCGATGGAGCAGCTTCTCTCGACTCCGTTGCGTGCGCATGAGCTGGTCCTGGGTAAGATGTTGGCCTACTTCGCCCTGGGGTTGATCGATATGGTTGCGTCCATCGTCATCGGAATACAACTGTTCGGAGTGCCTCTGCGGGGCAACCCTCTGCTGGTTCTGGTCAGCGGCGGTGTGTTTCTGGTCGGGGCGCTGTTTTGGGGCATTTTGGTCTCAGCGCTGGCGCGCTCGCAGTTACTGGCCTACCAGCTCGGGATGGTGACCTCCTACCTGCCGGCGTTCCTGCTCTCCGGATTCATATTCGCGATCGAAAGCATGCCGGCGGTCATTCAGGGAATCACGTACATCTTTCCGTCGCGGTACTTCATCATGATCCTCAAAGGGATCTTCCTCAAAGGGGTAGGTATTCAGGTTCTTTGGGTGGATTTCGCGTTCCTGCTGGCCTACGCCTCCATCGTCTTTGTAGTGGCTACAAAGAAGGTCGGCCAGAAGCTGGCATAGCGATATGTGGAGACGCATCCGGGAAATCCTGAAAAAAGAATTCCGGCAGGTATTGCGGGAGCCACGCATGAGGGTGGTGCTCTTCGTCCCGCCCCTCTTGCAGCTCATCATCTTCGGCTATGCCGTCAATCTCGACGTCGAGCACAGCCGGATCGCGTGGATGGACCAGGATCGCACTCCGGAGAGCCGCGAGCTGCTGGCGGCCTTCGCGGCCTCGGACCGATTCCGGGTCGTCGCCACGCCTGGATCCGAAGAGGAGGTGCAGGAACTTCTCGATGGGAGCGGGGTGCAGATGGTTGTGCGCGTCCTGCCGGGCTTCGGACGCGACGTACAGCGCGGTGAGACCGCTTCGGTCCAGGTGCTGGTGGACGGCACCAACTCGAATACCGCTTCGATCGTCGCCGGCTATGCCGGTCAGGTGATTGCGTCCTTCGGGAACCGCGTGATGCACGAGCAGCAGGACGCCCGTCTGGTTGGACAGACAGCCGTCGCCGGAGGACCGGTCAACACCGACCTGCCCGTCCTCCAGGCGCGCACCCGCGTTTGGTTCAACCCCGACCTCCTGAGCCGCAACTACTTCGTTCCGGGCGTGGTGGTCAACATCATCTCGCTGGTCACGCTCATGCTCACCGCCCTGGCGATCGTGCGGGAGCGCGAGATCGGCACCATGGAGCAGCTTATGGTGACCCCGATCCGCCCGATCGAACTGATCCTCGGCAAGACGCTGCCATTCGCCATCGTCGGCCTTCTCGACCTGGTGCTGATCACCACCGCCGCCCTGCTCGTGTTCCAGATCCCGTTTCGTGGCAACCCCCTCATCCTGTTGCTCGCGTCGGTATTGTTTCTGCTCACGACCCTCGGCGTCGGCCTGTTCATCTCGACCATTTCTCAGACCCAGCAGCAGGCGATGATGGCCTCGTTCTTCTTCTTCATGCCTACGTTCATGCTGAACGGTTTCGCGTTTCCGATCCGCAACATGCCGGTGCCGGTGCAGTACCTCACCTACCTGAACCCTGTGCGCTACTTCCTGGAGATTACCCGCGGGGTCTTCCTCAAAGGAACAGGCCTGGAAGCGCTATGGCCGCAGATGCTGGCGCTGCTCGTCTTCGGCGTCACGATCCTGACCGTTAGCGCGCTGCGCTTCCACAAGCGCCTCGATTGATGCGGGTGCTCCCCGGGCGCGGTATCAGCCGGATGCGGGATTGCGGTGGAGGCTCGCCTGCGGAAGAATGGTAACAGATATGCGTTTTTTGATTCTTCTGCTCATGGCGCTGGCGCCGCTATGGCCGGCCGACCTTAATCCGGAGCAGCAGCAGCGGGCTCACAAGCTCGAGACGTCCCTGCTCGCCCCGTGCTGCTGGTCCGAGCCCGTGGCCACGCATCGCAGCGAGATTTCATTGTCCATCAAGGCGGAGATCGAGAAGCTCGTCGGGGAAGGCAAGACCGACCGTGAGATTCTCGACGTGTACAAGAGCCGCTATGGGATGCGGATTTTCGTGGAGCCCGAAGGCTCTCAGTGGTGGGTCATGAACGTCGTGCCCGTCGTAATGACGATACTTGGCGTGCTCGTGGTCATCTTCGTGATCCGCCGCATGCTCAGGCCGATTCCCGCATCATCGCAGTAACGACTTCTTCCACCTCGCGGGCGACCGGCTCCAGTTCCGGGTTTCCGAATATCTTCATCATCGCCGTGGGGAGGATCGTCGCAAGCTTGTAGATATCCCCGGAACGGTACACGGAGATCCGGCAAGGCAAGGCTGTCGACACCGCGCCGTTGGCCTCCAGCACTTTCTTCGCCTGGTGCGGATTACAGACCTCGTAAATCATGCACTCGCCGGCGAAGTCAACCCCTTTCTTCTTCATCGTCTCCTTTAGGTCGTGCACGGCGATGACGCCGAACTTGTGCCGGGCCGCGGACTCCTGTAGCCCCTGGCCGATCTGGTCGAGTGTCTTCCTGGAACTGACTTCAAAGATCATCGCTATTCCTCGGATGGATTACTAGTCTTGGGCCGGAACCGTCAGAACGGCGCACGGCGCATGCCGCACGACCCTGACCGATGTAGTCCCGATGACGGTGCTGTCGAAGAACATCCGGTGCCGGGCGCCCAGCACGAGGAGATCGCAAGGCAACTCGGAAGCAGCGGAAACAATAATTTCGGACGCTTCACCGTCCC
Source organism: Bryobacteraceae bacterium (assembly GCA_035455185.1). Taxonomy (GTDB): domain Bacteria; phylum Acidobacteriota; class Terriglobia; order Bryobacterales; family Bryobacteraceae; genus JAEHDI01. The sequence goes on from DATIFQ010000167.1 coordinate 31,182, forward strand.
GCATCATCTCCCGGACGCTGCACAGCGAACGGACCTCGGCCGGAACCCACTCGCACAGATCGGCGATCGCATCCTTGGCGTGGGATTCCCGCACGTGCAGGACGGTGAGTTCCGCTCCGAAACAGTGGGCCAGTTTCGCCGCGTAGCCGAGAGCAGCGCGGGCCACGTCGGAATCGTTCACCGGGCAAACCACGCTTCGGATCGATGGGAACGGCTCGGGACCGTTGCCGTAGGGACGTACCGTCAGCACTGGGATCTTCGCCTCGCGCAAGACACGCTCGGTGACAGACCCCAGCATAAGGCGGTTGAAGCCGCTGCGACCGTGGGTGCCCATCGCTACCAGATCCGCAGATGTCTGGTCGATGGCTTGGAGAATGCCGTCGACCGGAAGCTCCTCGATGACCCGAACGCTTACGCCGGGGCCAGCGACGCCGAGGGTCTTGCCGGTGAATTCTTTCAACGAGTTTTCTGCCTCGAGTTTCGCGTCCTGGAGTTGTTTCCGGATCTGCTCGAGGCGGTCGTGCGTGAAATAGGGCGGTGGAAGAAATTGGTCGGCGTACAGGACATAGAGCCGGGCGCCGGCGCAGTTGGCAAGTGCGTTCGCAAAGCGGAGACCGAGCGCGGAGGTGTCGCTGAAATCAACGGGACACAGGATGTTCTGAAAGCCTTGCGGAGGCATATCTACCCCTCCGCCATTATGATGCAGTTTCGCCGCAGCGGTGACGCCGATTCATCGAACCCGGGCGCCGGTAACTCCGTATCTGTTATAGAATGTGGCAGGCTTAGGAGGTCCTATGGCCGATCATGTCAAGATTCTGGCAGTATTGCACATCGTATTCGGGGTGTTAGGTCTGCTGGCAGCGCTCCTCATTCTGGTAATCTTCGGCGGGGTGGCGGGCATCGTGAGCGTGAGCGAGGCTTCTCACGACCCCAACGCGTATCTGGCAGTGCCGATCCTGGGTGTCGTGGGTACCATCATCTTCGGCCTGTTGCTGCTGCTCTCCCTGCCGGGCGTCCTTGCTGGTGTGGGACTCCTCAAGTTCCAGCCGTGGGCGCGCGTGCTCACCATCGTCCTCTGCGCCATCAACCTTCTGAACGTCCCGTTCGGCACCGCGCTTGGCATCTACGGCCTCTGGGTGCTCCTCAACAGCGAGACCGAGCAGCTCTTCGCCGCCCGCCGAGTGTGAAACCCGGAGACTGCTGAACCTGCCGTTCTGCCTGCTCCCACCTGCCCGATTTACCGATAGTCGGAAACCCGCGCCCCGGCCATACTGAAAATCGAGGGGTGATTCACATGGCAAACGAATTGGCCGCGTTGTCGAATGAACTGGCAACTGTGGTGGAGCGGGCCGGGCAGGCGGTGGTTGCGGTGCATGCCCGCCCGCGGTTTTCCTCGAGCGGAGCATTCTGGCGGCCCGGCATCATCGTCACCGCCGAACACACCATCCGCCTCGAGGAGGAGATCACAGTAACGCTGCCGGACGGTTCGAATGTTCCTGCGACGTTGGCTGGTAGCGACGCAGGTACTGATGTGGCGGTGTTGCGCGTCGACGGCGCCGCCGGCTCGCCAATCTCGCGAGCTGGCGCTGTGCCGTCACCCGGCAATCTGGCCCTGGCCATCGGCCGTTCACAGGATTCCGGGGTGAATGCCACCATGGGTATCGTGAGCGCCGTGAGCGGATCCTGGCGCACCTGGCGCGGCGGGCGGCTGGACCACTACATTCGGCTGGACCTAACGCTTTACCCCGGCTCTTCGGGAGGCGTGGCCGTCAACATCGAGGGTGAAGCCATCGGCATCGCCACCTCGGCGCTTTCCCGCATTGCGGGTGTGGCGATTCCGGCATCTACTGTGGATCGCGTGGTTGACGAAATCCTGAAGCGCGGCCGGGTGGCGCGCGGGTATCTCGGAGTGGGACTGCAACCGGTGGAGTTGCCGGATCATCAAAAAGGTCTGATCGTTTTGTCGGTCGAGTCCGGAGGTCCGGCGGACAAGGCCGGCGTGCTCATAGGCGATATTCTCATCTCGCTGGGCAGACACGTGGTGGTCGATACCGACGATATCCAGACCGTGCTCGAATCGCAGGGCGTCGGCCGGAGCGTCGAGACCGAGCTACTGCGTGGCGGCGTCGCGAAGAAGCTCGCAATCACCACCGGGGAACGGTCCCGGAGGAGCTGACGTGCGCGGATTCGGAGAAATTTCCGAGCGGCTCCGGCGTTCCACCGCGCGAGTCTTCGCGTGGGAGCGAGGAGGGGGCGGGTCGGGCGTGGTATGGAGCGCCGACGGCCTGATCCTTACGAACGCACACGTGGCAAGGACGCCCGCGGCGCGCGTGGAATTGTGGGATGGGCGCTGTTTCGATGCGCGCGTCGTGGCCCGCGATCCGCGCCGCGATCTGACTGTTCTGCGGATTTCGGCTGATGGCCTGGAGGCCGCAATGCCCGGCGACTCCGCTTCGCTGCGGCCGGGCGAATTGGTGATGGCCATTGGAAACCCATTGGGGTTCATCGGCGCACTGTCTACCGGCGTGGTTCACTCCATCGGCCCGCTGCCGGGAATGGGCCACGAGAGGTGGATTCTCGCAGACGTGCGGCTTGCTCCGGGGAACTCCGGCGGGCCGCTCGCCAACGCACAGGGGCAGGTTGTGGGCATCAATACCGCCATCGTGAACGGCTTGGGAGTGGCGGCGCCGGTATCGACCGCCATGGATTTCCTTCGGCGAGGCGCGCGGCCGGCGCTTGGCGCCACGCTCCGGCCGCTGCGATTCGGACTGCTGATTCTGGAAGTGGACCCCGGCGGCGCAGCGGTAGCCGCATCGCTTCGTGCGGGTGATATTCTGCTCACCTCCCTGGGCGAACTCAGCGATGCCCTGGACTCCGGGCTGGACGTGATGCGGCTGCGCTTTCTGCGCGGGAATCGCGAACGTGTGCGGGAGGTCTGCGTGCAGCTTCGAGCGCACGCCGAGGCAGCGTGATCCGGCTCCTGATCGTCGCCTCATCCGCAGTCGTGCGCGCGGGGCTCGAGGCCCTGGCCGCTTCGAACCCCGGGTTGCAGGTCGTGGGCTCGCTTCCGGATTTCACCGGGGTCGAGGACGTGCATCCGAACGTCGTCCTTGCGGCCGCGCCTCTGGAAGAGATTCCGCCCCTGCCCGGCGGCAGCGCTGTGCCGCTGGTTCTCATCACGAGTGACTCGCAGGCGGTGTGGACGCTTGAGGCGCTCCGTCTCGGCGTACGCGCCCTGCTGCCGCGCGACGCGTCGCAGGCGGAAATCCTTGCCGCCGTCGAAGCCGCGGCAACCGGCCTCGCCGTGATCGACCCACAGGATCTGGATGCCATGCTGTCTTCGGCGGCGCCGGTTCAGGCTGCCGGTGACGTCTCCGCGCTCACGGCGCGGGAACTGGAGGTGCTGCGGATGATGGCCGAGGGTGCGGCAAACAAGATCATCGCCTGGAAGCTGGGAATCTCCGAGCACACGGTGAAGTTCCACGTGGCCTCGATTCT
>DATIFQ010000168.1:0-9134 GCA_035455185.1 Bryobacteraceae bacterium
GAAGCACAATTCCGAGCCAGATGGGGACCGACCAAAAATAAGTCATACAAGTCCGGCTGTGTGCAGCTTGACCGGATCTTATATTCTATCCGTGCATCCATCCTCTACGGGCCGGTACATCGCCAGTGCCGGCCCGTGCTCGTCCGAGAGCGGTCGTGCGGCTTACGCGACCGGCGGCGTTTCGGGGTCCGGTGGAGGCACCGGCATGGCGGCGAAGCGCATTGGCGGGGTCTCGGGGTCTGGTGGAGGCACCGGCATGGCAGCGAAGCGGACCGGCGGCGTTTCGGGGTCCGGTGGCGGTACCGGCATGGCGGCGAAGCGCACCGGCGGGGTCTCGGGGTCAGGCGGAGGTACCGGCATGGCGGCGAGGCGGACCGGCGGCGTTTCGGGGTCCGGTGGAGGTACTGGCATGGCGGCGAGGCGGACTGGCGGGGTCTCCGGGTCGGGCGGAGGCACCGGCATGACGGCGAAGCGCACCGGCGGGGTCTCGGGGTCGGGCGGAGGCACCGGCATCGAGCTCAACTGCGCATCGTACGATTGCTGTGGCAGGTAGGCGGTACCGAAGGCCGGAACGGAGCCGCCGGCCGAAATGCTCGCGAAGATCGCCAACGCGAACAGGACACAGATAGTCGAATACACTACGGAGTTTTGCAATAGTCTTGTCATTTGTAATGTCCCTCGGGGGTGGTGAGTTCTTCACGTCGCCGGTCAGTCCGGTAAATCCCTGGATCGATGTCGTGAATTACCCCGATTGTAGTCTAGGGATTAACTCCTACTAGAATCAGATAAATCCGTAAGGTATTCGTCCATGGGGGACTTTGGCCCCCTCGCACGAGGGCCTCTACCGGAAGAAATGCACTAGCTGTTTCGGGTGTAGGTCGTGGACCTGGACGGCGGGGTGTCCGCAAGAGGAGTGGCGGGGTGGGCGAGTTCGCCATGCGGCCATTCCAGGCGCATATCGGCGCTCACTTCGTTCAGCATGTCCGCCGTCACCGCCTTTCGTTCCATCGCGAAAGCGGTCAGCAGGAGGTTGTCGCAGAGAGTGTTGATAACCCGGGGAATACCCTGGGAGCGCACGTGGATCTCCGCGAGCAGTTCCGGCGGGAAGATCGACTGGTGCTCCATCCCGGCCTTGGCCATGCGCGAACGGATGTACTCGACCGTCTCCTCCCGTGCGAACGGCTTCAAATTGAAACGGAGAACAATGCGTTGTTTGAGCTGCCGCAGCCGTGGCGCGTCCAGTTTCCGATCCAGTTCCGGCTGGCCCGCAAGCACGATCTGAAGCAGTTTCCCACCCCGGTTCTCGAGGTTCCCGAGCATGCGAATCTCCTCGAGGACGTCCCAGTCCAGGTCGTGCGCCTCGTCCACGATCAGAGCGACGGTTCGACCGGCTGACGCTTCCTGGAGCAGCAACTGGTTCAGGGCGAACAATATCTCGGTTTTTGAGTTCTTCTGGCAGCGCAGACCGAGATCGTAGGCGATCGTCTCGAAAAACTGGTCCACGGTCAAGCGCGAGTTGAACAGAAAGGCGAACTGCATGCCCTCTTCGTCCAGATAGTCCCGAAGGCACTCCAGCATGGTCGTCTTGCCGGTGCCTACCTCGCCGGTCAGGGCGATGAAGCCCTTTCGGCTCTGCACGCCGTAGATCAGGTTGGCGAGCGCCTCCTCGTGCTGCGGGCTGCGGTACAGGAAGGCGGGATCCGGACTCAGGTTGAAGGGGCTCTCCACGAATCCAAAGAAAGCGTTGTACATAGGACCAGGCCCGCGAAACGGGCGAAGGCAAGCGCTAACTCTTGCATCTTAACATGCTGTGTCAGGCTTGCACTTCCAGGAGCGCCCAACCGGGAAGCACGGCGGGACGGTTTTCGAGGAAAATCACGCGGCGGGTCTTCGGGAAGGGAAGGAATGGCGCGATACTCTTCCCATAAATCGGAGTCTGGGTGATCACCTTCCGATAGTCGGCATCGTCCGTCTTCAGCCAGGCGACCTTCGACAGCAGACCGCTGCCCCAGCCGAGGGAGAGCAGGCAGGCGTCTCCCCTGTCGCGCACGGCCGCAAGTTGCGATTCCAGTTGGTTCACGGACTGGCCGACAAGGGAAAGCCCTGTCCACTCGGTATATTGCCGGTGCGCTCTGAGCAACTCGGCGGCGTACGAGTTGGCCGCGGCGAAAATGGCTGCACGGGTGGGAGCCTCCCGCCAGTTCAGCGCCCGCCGGATCTCGTGTTGGGAGAGGAAACCGATCTCCCGCCAGTGTCCCTCAAATACAGTTCCGGGTGCGGCCATCTCCGCGAACATCGGCGTTGCGTCGTTTGGGCGCCGGCCGTCCACGGAGCCGCGGGGACTCGTCTTCCAGGCGAGTTCACGGTGGTCCTTTCCGCGGGAGACGAGCGTAGCCACACGAAGCAGGTAGATCCTCATCGCGGAATACGGCACGGGAGCGGAATCGGAAGCGCCGACCGTCCTGGTCCGCGACGCGCCTCCGGTCCCGATTTCGCGATCCTCCAGAATCTCGGCCGGCCGCCGAGGCGGGCGGTCGCCAGTGAACTGGGCGGCCACGGATGCCATTGCGCCTTCCTTGAGACTGCTGAACATCATGCCGGTGCGCAAAGCTCCCTTCATCGCGGATCCCGGGAGGTAAGGTCCGGAGGGACCCGAGAAGAAGGTCGGAATCTGAAGGCTCTCGCGCCCGGCGCGCTCCCAATGGGCCGTCGAGGAAGGATGCTCGAAGAGAATGCGGCGGTCGGCGAAGTTCTGGGCAAAGCCACCCCAGGAGGCGAAGTCCAGCTTTTCGGAGCGTTTCAGTTGCGAGAGGTAGTTGTCCAGCCGGGGACCCTTCGCAAGCAGGCGAAAAATGCGCCACTGATCGAGGACGTTCACCTGGTCCTTCCAGACCATGTAGTCGATCGGCGACAGGCGGCGGCCGTCGCCGACGAGCACCGGAGTGAGGCAAGTCAGGCGGTATGTCATGGCGTCACCCGCAGCGGGATTGCGATCGCCAGGGCGTAACCGGCCCGGTACACGGGATGCGGGAAGCCGTCCGGCGCCACATCATGAGCTGTGCCCAGGATGGGGGCCTCGGCACACAATACCGAGCCCTCGACGATCATCCGGGTCAGTTTCTTGGGGGTGCCCCAACGCACGGCACTCTCCACCCGGCCGCCCCGGATCACGAGCGAGTAGTTGCCGCGGTTCCAGTCGATTGCATCTTCCGGGGCCGGGCTGAACAGCGACAGCAACCACCACGCTGTCTCGGGGAGCGGCGCGGGTTCTCCCTCCAACGATGACACGGCTGGTTCCCGCGACGGCAGAATCAGGTCCGGCAGGACGCCGTCGGTGAATTCCGGCATGGCCGAGTGTCCCCACCCGAGGCTTCTCTCGCCGCCGAACCCGGAGTCGGCGAGCAGGCGGAACGCCGCCTGGAGGCGGTTCTTCCAGCGCTCCCTTGACGCCTCATCCGCGAACGCGGCCACGGCCCACAAGCCGGCTTCGTCGTTGAACTCCAGACACGCCGTCGCGTGCGGTTCGACGCCGGCGGCCAGCCGGTCGAGCGCGGCCGCGGACCGCATGGACACACGGAAGGGCCCGCGGGGGCGGTCGGAGGGCACAAGACACTCGCTGGGTCCGTCGACCATCCAGCGCCGTTCATCCGGACTCTCGCCGGCGAGAATGGACTCGACCAGTTTCAGCGGCACGAACTTCGCGCCCTTCCACCGCACTCTAGCGGAAGCCGCGGGAGGCCAGGCATTTCGCGGGGGCACGACGAGGAGGCTGCCGTTGACGCTCGGGAACAAGGAACTCAGGCGCACCTCGGGCCGGCCGGGATTTCCAAACGTAGCCGCCAGCCACTCGTCGAGAAGGCCGAGGCGGACGAATGCAGCGGACAAGGCGGAGTAAAGTGCGTCGCTATGAAATACCGAGTCGACGCGGTCGCGGGCGCCGGAGTCCGGCCCGATACGCCACGGCCCGAGAGGCCGCAGGCGAACAAGTAGCGCGGGGCCCATGGTTTACTCGGCCAGTTTCCCTGAGAAATCGTCCTCACGAACGAGAGCTTGCAGGGCTGCCAGGTCCGCGCCCGCCAGCAGTTCCTGTTCCGGCTGTCCTTCGGCATAAAAGCGCCGCCCGCGCCATGAAAGCCGTAAATTCCCGAAGCGGACGCGGCCGCTTCCGCGGGAACCGCCGCCGCCAAGGCTATCGTCCTCGAGGAGACGTAAGCCCTCGACGAGGCGCGATGGCAGGGCCTTGTCTTCCTCGCAGAGGATGTCAAGCACGAAGCGGATTCGGAAGCGCGCTCCGGCCGGCACACGTTCGAGGGTGCGCGGGTTGGCTTGCGACGTGATGCGGTCAATCGCGTTCTCGCTCTTCACCTCGGTCAGTTCGTCATCCAGGTTCTCGCGCATTTGCGGCGAGATGCTGTCCGGTTCGAGCGGAGCGTCGCACGCGGTAAGGCGCGCAGGGCTGGCCTGGCCGCTCTCGAGAGCCTCGCCTGTCACGCGTTCCATCCGTCCCGGGCTCCGCCCGAACAGGAGACAGATCTCGTCGTCCGGACGGTCGCTCTGGTGGATCCGCACCTCCTGGCCTTTTCGCTTGGAGAGATAAACCAGCTCCGACGGTACGGCGAGGCCGGATGACTGTTCCAGAAGCGACCGCAGCCGCCCGCGGAGAGAACTGCCCGGCACGTAGGGCCGGCCGGCGGAGTCCTTGACCACCGGGTTGTCGGCGCCGCCGATTTCCAGGGAGCCTTTGCCCGCGCCGATGTGCAGGCCGGTCTCGCAATGCAGTTCGCCTTCCAGTATGAGTTTTCCTACCAATCTGAGTTCCGTGTCGGCAGTGTGTGCGCTCATGCTCCCTCGCTATTCGTTGTATGCCACGATCGCTTCGAACAGGTCGCGAAATCGCTCGTAGCCCCGCGGGTCGTTCTTTCGGGTGACTTGCAGCAGGAGTTTCTCCAGCGTGTCGAGGCTGCGCAGCGAATGGCGCGCGATGGTGTACGCGAGCCTCGCGCGGAGCATCACGAACTGGTGCTGCCGCTCGTTCTCCGCGGCGCGGCAGGCGCGGCGCACCGCGTTATAGAGCCGACGCAACTGGCTCTTCGTGCCCGAGTCCATGTCGCGCATGCGGCTGACAACGCTGTGGGCCTGGTTGTCAAGGTACAGGCTGTCGGTGATCAGCCGCTCCAGGTCGATTTCCGGAGGGCCCTCGGGGCGGCCCCTGTCGGGACGGCCCCCTCCCTCCCTGCCGCCTTCTCGCGGCGGCCGCGCGTCTCGTGGCCCGCGGCCTTCCCGGTGTCTGTTTTCCTGTTGCACTTCGCTCATGGATTACACCTCTGTCAGCAGTCTCGCCCAGTCGAGCGCCACGCGGCCGCCGGGCCGCAACTTGACTTGGGCGAAACTCTTCGCCAGCATCTCGTTGGTCAACTGATTCCGCAACTTCTGGATTTCGCGCGCTTTCGGCTCGCCGACCGCTAGGTTCAGCCGCCGGTAGACACGCCAGGGCTTGCGGAAGCGGGCTTCCCCGCCGGTGGACTCGTCCGCGACTACTGACGCCTTACGGTATAGGGCTGCCAATTCGGCGAGAAACTGCTGCGGGGAATCCAGTTCCTCAGCCATGCGCGTGATCGTCTCACGCAGGTCCGATGCGGCCGCGAGCTGCCGCCACTCGAGCGTCCGGCCGAAGACGTGAACGCAGTCTTTGTCGGCGGACTTGGCCAGTTCCAGTCTGTGGCCGGCATCTTCGTAGACGGAGGCCAGGCTGGCATCGATCTCCGGCGCCAGGGTGATCGCCATCGTGAGCGTTTTGCCTTCCGGGCCGGGGAAATCCTTCAGGTTCTCTTCGCTGAACCGGTGGAACAGGCGTTGGATCTCGCGGGCCAGCGGGATGAGAGCGTCCCATGAGCCGTATAGAGCGAAGTCGTCTCCACCGGTAAAAATAATGCTGACTTTCCGCCAGAACTCGGGCAGCGAACACAGCAACTCGATCTCGCCGGCGAAGAACTGCTTATACATCACCGAGAGCTGCACGTGCTCTTCGATTGTGTTGATACGACGCAGCCGCACGCCAAAGTCGTCGACGTCCCCGCGCAGCACTCCCCACCCCGGCCGGCCTTTAGCCCGGCGCGCCAGTGTCGCAAGATCCGCCGGCTCGGAGCCGTCGTCCGACGGAGCCGCGTGACGGGCGAATGGGATTGCATCGGGGGTCTGGCCGGTTGTCAGACTCCACAAGTATTTGCCAGTCTTTGTAACGACGGTTCCGGGAGCCTCGGGAGACCAGCCGGCGAACTCCGCGGTCCGAAGTTCCGTGCCGAGCTCGTCTGTAAAGTAGTCTCCGCCTCCGCCCGCGGGGATTGCCGCGAACGGTGCGAAGGCGTCTGGTCCGAACGGCCGGCCCGATGCGCCGCGGCGGGCCTGCATCTCTTCGTTGAGGCGTTTTCGCACGATGCTCCAGTCGCCCAGGTTCTCCGTGACGGCCGCCACCAGCTTGAGATGACCGGCGCTTTTCTTGTCGATTTCATTCGCCGCCGCCGACAAGAAATCCTCGGCCCTCGAACGAGCCTCGGAAGGAAGGACCACGAGGAACTGGCCACCCCCGCTTGACCCAAGAAGGATCTTCGACAGTCCGAGCTCCGTAAGCAGCGCCCGGGGAAGCACTTCGCTGAGCAGCGTGATGTAACGGGCTCGACCGGCAAGAAGGCGCTCACTGTCGACCGCTGCGCCCGAATCGAAAACAGGCGCAGGCGACAGCAAAAACTCCTCTGTACCGAGAATCTTACCCTGAAGAAAGATTTGGACCGACATCCGGAAAGAGTCCCGCTGAAAGCCGTCAGTCTACCACAGCTTCACGACCGCCGATTGCCTCTCTGTCCACAGAGAGCGTCTCGACCGCCCACGCCGATGTCGCGGCCGGTCTTAGGAACTCGGTCTCGGCCGGTATCCGGGCCGGGCGCGGATCCGATACTTCTTGCCCACGTCGGAGACGATCTCGACCGAGATCTTCCGGAAACCCTCGTTCGGATTCGGCGCGGGATAGTAGGTGACGGTGTAGGAGTTGCCCAGATCCTCGCGGATGGACTCGAATGCTTCCACCTGTTTTTGCCAGGTCTTCGCGAAGTACGCTTTGCCGCCGGTGCGGTTGCTGATGCGGCGGAAAACGGCGCTCGAGATCGGGTCCTTATTCACCTCGCTGGTCGAAATGACGTAGATCGGAATGCCCTCATCCTCGGCGACGGTCCTCACGTCGTCTGGAGCGACCATGCTGGCGTTGTCCGGGCCGTTGGAAAAGACGATGACGACTTTGCGGCCCGGCACTTTGGCTGCGTCTCGCAGGCAGAGAAGCAACGCGTTGTAGAGCGCCGCGTCGTCGCCGGCCACCGCTTTCCGGAGCCCGAGAATCGCATTGTTGCGATCCTGCGTCAGACTGGCGGCGCGCGACAGGTTCCGGCTGAAGGTGTACACGGCGACCGAGTCCGCACGGTCCAGGCCACGGACGAAATCGGCGATCGCATCGGAAGCGTACACAAAGCCGCGATACATATAGTTGCTGGTATCGAAGAGCACGAAGACGTTGGTGCCGACGAACGCATCGGGACGACGTTCAAGGGCGGCCTCCGGTTCAGCGGCGCCCTCCGGGACGATGATCGGGCGAGTGTTGCCGTCAGGCAGCACCTGAACAGCCGGCTTGCTGCCTTCGCCGAAAGTTGACACCTTCTGGACGATCCCGTCTTCCAAAATTCGGAAATCGCCCGGCTTCAGTCCGGTGATGTAACGTCCTCGGCTGTCGGTGATCGTGAAGGTGAGCACGACCATGTCGACCTTCACTCGAAACACCGGCCTCTCCTGTGCCGGCAGGGACAGCGCGCCGCCGCACAGAGCCGCCGCGGCCCCCATCATTTTCCAATTTCGGCTGAGTTTCACGCGATGCTCCTCCCCTCCGTGAGTTCCGTGCCCGAACTATTCCAGCGACGCTTTCTGCTCACCGGCTATTTGCTGTCTGGCTTTAAGCCGAATATCGTCACCGATGAGACGTAACGATCTGAGAACCGCCGGCCAATCCTCGAGGTGCGTGGCAAAGATCCGCTCCACGGTTTGTTGGGTCCACTCCGGGATCAGGAAGTTGAGTTGCGATGGAGGCAGATGAACCTCGTCGGCGAGCGCCGCCCAGTACAGAGCGTTCGATTCCCAGCTTTCCGCCATGATCCGGCTCGAGTATCCCATCAGCGTGGGGAACGTGCGCAGATACAGCAATTCCGGCTGGTAGGAATTCGTCAGCGTGGGTTTCGGCGTACCGAACGCGCGGGAGACGAACGCGTAGTTGATGTGGTCCGGCGACTCAGCTGTAGCGCTCCGAATCGCTGCCGCCAGCGGTCCGGAGGAATCCTTGTCCCGGGCGAGAGCTTCTTTCGCCACCATGAACAGCTCCGCCGGCGTGATAGCAGCCAGCGCCGCTCCCACGTCTCCCCTCTCGATCAGCCCGGCGACCTTGCCGACCCGCGCCGGCGTCGCCATCCGCGCCAGCGTCTCCAGGGTCACGGCGCGCCGTCCGGCGTCAAACGCCGATTCCGCGACCAGGGACTCCGCATAGCGCATGTGCAGCCCAACCCAGTGCAATTGGGCGGGGCTCACGTTCCACCAGCGCGGGATCTTCGCACTCAGGATCATCTGCGGAACGAGGTCGCCCCAGATGAGCGCCTGTTCGCGGGTGGGAATCATGAAATTCTGCTCCGCTTCCGCCAGCGCGTACGGCAGGCCCGTCAGTGAACCGACCAGCTTTCCGCCCGCGCTCGATGGCCAGCCGCTGCCATACACATCTGTGGAGCGCCACGTGTGGTTCGCGCCCTGGATGCCGATGAAATCGTGGCTTCGTACAAACACCGGATTGGTCACCAGCAACTGCGCCCCAGGTGGAGTGTAGTGGATGTAGACGAGTCCCACCAGGGTGTCGCGAAGGAACGAGGCTAGCAGTCCTCGGGTCTCCCGCAACTTTCCACTGTCGGTCCCCACCCGCTCCAGCGTGGCACGCAAGTTCAGCTTGCGCTGGTTCTCGATGTGCCGCTCTGTCCAGTAGCCGAACGCGAAGGCATTCTTTTCCGTGGCGGTGAGCGAAGCCCGCGGCGATTCGATCTCGGCGGTGCGCGACGCAA
>DATIFQ010000169.1:0-3550 GCA_035455185.1 Bryobacteraceae bacterium
CGTGATGAACTCCTTGTAATAGGCGCCGTCTTTGGCGAGCTCGGTCTTGGTGGTCCGAAGTTCTTTGTACTGGTTCAGGTGCCCTTCGTAGGCTTTCTCGAAGAGGGTGAGGACCGAATCCCGTGCGCCAAGCGCGTGGAGCAGCGTCCAGTTGTAGAACGTCTCAATCGCGTCGTCCGGTCCGTCGAGTGTGCCCCAGCGGGGCGTGTGCAGCAGGTAGCCGCGCTCGTCCAGATATTGCGCCGCGAACCGCTCGCATGCATCCGAGTTGGCGCGCAGCAGCTCCCGCTCGAGCAACGCCCACTCCGGCGGGCTCATCGGTGTCCGAATAACCAAGGTTGCGTCGTCCGCCCGGCAGAACGCCGCCAGGAGCAGGCACATCACCAGCCGTCGCATCATTCCCCTATCATATTCGGAGAGTGCAATCCGCTATGCCACAAAACAGGCTTTCCCGCAGAGGATTCTTGCTGGCCTCCGCCAGCACCGGAGCGGCCTTCGCGGCCGGTTCCCCCGTGATCGACACCCACATGCACGTCTGGAGCCTGGACATGGCCCGCTACCCGATCAGCCCGCCCGAGCCCGGCATCCCCCCACAGACGATAGATGGCAGTGCCGAGCGGCTCATCGAGGAGATGCGCCGCGACGGCGTGGACCTGGCGGTTCTGGTGCAGCCCCGCCAGTACGGGTGGGACAACCGCCTCATCGCCGATTCCGTGCGCCGGTATCCGCGTCTGTTCGTCGGTCACGGGCTGATCGATCCACACGACCCGAAAAACGCCGCCGTGCTCGAACGCGAAGTCCGCGAGAACGGACTCGTGGGAATGCGTCTCAGCCCGATCTATCATCCGAAGGAAACCTGGTTGAACGCACCCTCGAACTACGCGCTGTGGCGCAAGGCACAGGAGTTGGGCGCGGTGTTCAACGTCTTCATTGCCGCGCCGCAGATTCCACAGCTTGAGGACATGGTCCGGAGATTCCCGAAGGTGAAGGTGGTTGTGGATCACCTCGGCCGGCCGGAGATCCTCAACCGCCCGCCGTGGGTGGAGAACGACTCGCTGTTGCGGCTGGCGCGCTACCCGAACGTCTGGGTCAAGTTCACGGAGCTGTACACGGCATCGAAGAACAAGGTGTACCCGTACCGCGACGTGCAGCCCTTCGGCCGCCGCGTCTATGACGCTTTCGGCCCGAAGCGCTTGTTGTTCGGCACCGGCATGGTCGGCGCGACGCGCCGCATCCCGCTCGCGGACGAGCTACGCCTCATCCGCGAGGACATCCCCTACTTCACTGACGGCGACAAGCCCTGGATCCTCGGCCGCAACGCGCTTTCGATCTGGAAGTGGCCGAAGGCGTGATCCGTTTCCGCACGCAGAGCCGCAGCCGAAGGAAGGGGACGCTCATCTGGCTCTAGCCGCGCCGGCTCACGCCGCTCCTCGCCCTGCTGCCGGCCGCCAGGAAACTGACAACCGTTTACCGCTGGACGCGCATTCTCGGAGGTAAAGGTTGATCAACGTCTGATAGCGGATTCCTGTTTCCTCCGCAAGGTGCTCGAAATAACGGATTGTATCTTGGTCAAGGCGGATTGTCACCTGTCGTTTCAGCCGTCGCGCATAGGGATTGCGTTTGCCTTTGGAAAAGTCGTAATGCTTTCTCATTGAGCCCACCTGGCCTCGTACCCTTGCCGCTCTTTCTGATTCGCGCGACGAGCCGATATGAGTCGAATTACATTCCCCCGTCGTCGGTAGCAATGACAGACCACCAGCACCCGCAACAGACCACTAAGCCCGAGGAGTACGAATCGTTCCTCGTGCTCTGAATGGTCTGGATCGGTGATCACCACTGCATTCTCGTCGAAGAACACTGTCCGGGCTTCTTCGAAGGAAACCCCGTGCTTCCGGATGTTCTGCGCGTTTTTCCGATCATCCCACTCGAAGCGGAGCACGTCCACCAGGACCAGTGTAATTACAATGTAAGGAGAGTGCAATCCCTGTAGACTGTGGCTTGCGTCGCCAAACCTGCCGTGCCGGCAGGCGAGTGCTGACGTTTCGACGTTAAGATGTCGTAGCCAAAATCGAACGTCTTGCCGGCAGTCCCCGGCCGCCTGCCTCCGAAAAGCTCTCCGGCGAGGAGAAGTACCGACTTCGCCAAGGCGACTATCGCATCCTGTATCTAATTGAAGGCGCCAGCTTGTCCGTCACGATCGTGAAGATCGGCCACCGGCGGGAGGTCTACCGCACTTGAACCTGCGGGCCTAGTAGTCGGCGGGTCGTCACGTGCCACTTTGGCCGCCAACCCTCCCCTGCCGGCAGGCAGTTATCGAACCGCGCCCGAACGGAGCCGTCGCCTATCCTCCTCAAGTGGTGCCGGCTCACGCGGCTCGTTCTGGTTCGCACGACGTTCATCCGACTGGAAGCGGAGCAAGTACAAAATCAGTGTAATTACAACGTAAGGAGAATGCAGCCCCAGTAGCCGTGGCGTGGGCTGCCAGGCCGGCCGTACCGGCAGTCCTGCCGGCAGTCGCCAGCTCGACCTTGAAGCACTGCGACGTTATGATGCCATTGATGCCCACCGCGAAACGCACGACAGTGTATTTCGATCCGACCTAGTCAGCTCCGACGGCGGCCTGATTCTGGCGCGTGAGTTGGAGGAGCGTTTGTGCTTCCGCGAACTCATCGCCCAGACACTTGGCCGACCCGCGAGAGACGAACACCGTTGCCCCTCCCCGACCTGCTGCGGCAGTCGGTGTATAGCCGCTTGGCGGGTTGCGAGGACGCGAACGACGCCGAGCGGCTCTCACAAGATCCGGCGTTCTGGCTCATCAGATCGGAGTAGATCTGGGAGCGTGGGGCGGCACTGACTTCTCGGTTGCAATCATTCGAGACGGACTTGCTTACTCAAGAAGGAAACCTCGCTGGCCTGGCTTCGATCAACCGAGAGCTGATCACCAAGGCGGAAGCCATCGAGTCACCGCAGCGGGTGGTGCTGCTGGTGGTACTGAACATGGACAGCACGGAGATTCCGGGTCCTCGGCGAGCAGTAGCAGAGGGCCTACAACGGCCACTTCGGGTCGAGTTGCTACCACCCGCTCTTGACTGTTCAGCCGCGAGGCGACTGTCCGGCGGCAAAGCTGCGCGCCGGTAACGTCCACAGTGACGACGACTGGGAAGAACTGCTGCCGCCCGAGATCGAGCAGCAACAGAAGCTGGGCAAAGAGGTGGTCTTTCGTGCCGACGCTGCCTTCGCCAAGCCGGAGATCTATGAGGCGCTGGAGAAGCGGGGCGTGCAGTACGCCGTCCGCATCTCGTCCAATGACAGCCTAGAGCGGGACATCGCCGAGTTGCTAACGCAGTCTGTGGGTCGAACGAGCCACAAGCCAGTGGTCTGATACAAGGGCTTTCTGTACCAAGCGGCTAGTTGGAACACGGCACGGCGGATCCTTTTTACAGCTGTTTTACCGATTCCCGACAACTTCCACTTCCCATCGACGTTAATCTTAGACGTGGATGGCAAACGCCCTCCACAGAAAGGAAGGAAACTTGAGAATCGTTCCCCT
>DATIFQ010000170.1:0-2074 GCA_035455185.1 Bryobacteraceae bacterium
CTTCGGAATGAGCTTCAGCGGCGCCGGCGCGGTGCGCACGCCCTGGCTGCAGCAGGGGCAGGCGTACTTCACCCGCTCGTGGCGGATCACGCGCACTGAACCGCCCCGGATTTTCCGGGGAGCTCCGGGTTTGAGTCAGGCTGCCAGCGGCAGCTGACCCGTTGACTGATAGTACGACGCCTCGAGTTCCGCCGGCGGCACGTTGCCGATCGGCTCGAGCAGCCGGCGGTGATTGAACCAGTCGACCCATTCCAGAGTCGCGTACTCGACGGCGTCGACATGCCGCCACGGCCCACGGCGGTGAATGACCTCCGTCTTGTAGAGCCCGATGATCGTCTCGGCCAGCGCGTTGTCGTAAGAGTCCCCGACACTGCCGACCGACGGATCGACGCCGGCCTCGGCCAAGCGCTCGGAATAGCGAATCGACAAATATTGTCCGCCCCTGTCCGAATGGTGCACGACACCCTTGATTCCGGATCGCGCCCACAGAGCTTGTTCCAGCGCGTCCAGGACCAGGTCCGTCTGCATCGAGCGGGCCACCCGCCAACCGATGATGCGGCGAGCGAACACGTCGATGACAAACGCGACGTAGACGAAGCCGGCCCACGTCGCGACGTAGGTGAAGTCGGCCACCCACAACTGATTCGGCCGGCTCGCCCGGAACTGCCGGTTGACCCGATCGAGCGGTCGCTCGGCAGCGTCGTCGGCGATCGTGGTCCGGCACTTCCTCCCACGGACGACGCCCTGAAGGCCCAGCGACTTCATCAGGCGCTCGACCGTACAGCGGGCCACGACCTCGCCTTCGCGGCCGAGCTGGCGCCACACCTTGCGTGCCCCATAGACGTGGAAGTTCTCTTCGTACACGCGGCGAATCTCCTGCGCCAGCACACGATCGCGTGCAAGCCGCGGCGGCAACCGCGCCGGGTCCGCCTCCCGCACCTTGTGTTCGTAGTACTGCGACGGGGCGATCGGCAACTGCGCGCAGATCGACTCGACCCCGTATACGTCGCGATGCCGGTCGATGAACTCGACCATCACTTCGGTCGGCGGTCGAGCTCCGCCTGGGCGAAAAAAGCCGACGCCTTACGCAGAATCTCATTGGCCCGCTTCAACTCCCGGTTCTCGCGCTCCAGTTCCTTGAGCCGGTCACGTTCGGTGGTGGTCAGCCCCGCACGTCGACCTCGATCACGCTCGGCTTGCCGGACCCATTTGCGCAGCGTCTCCGCCGTGCAGCCAATCTTCGCCGCAATCGAGCCGATCGCCGCCCACTGCGATTCATGCTCGCCCTCGTGCTCGAAGACCAGCCGGACCGCGCGCTCTTGGACCTCCGGGGAATACCTCTTTGACGTGTTCATGACTCCATCCTCTCAAGCAATGGAGTCTCCGGGAATCCCGGGGCGGTTCAAGATGCCAACGCGGCGAATCAACTCCACGACCGGGAGACCGGCCTCGGCTTGCTTCAACGCCGCTACGATCTGTTCGACGCTAAACCGCTTCCGATTCACGGCAAGACCTCCGTCCCATAAGGGTGAGATTCTGCCGAAAACTAACGTTCACCGCGGCCCGACTCTTGCGGACCCGCTCACCGGCGTTGGCTTATTGTAGGAAGCAAACTGGATGGAAGAACCGAGGTCATCACCAACGCTCTCTATACCACTTCCTGGACGTAACCCGTACCGTGAGTCGCTGCCAGCGTTACGATTGTAGCCAATCAGTAACTCGTGGCCATAGCGACGCCCGAAAACGTGAGCGGAAGAAACCAAAGTGACCAATCGTTTGGCTTTCGACGTCGCGAGGCGCGATCTGTACGCTTGAGCTGTCGCAGTTCATGAACAAACTCAGAATTCGGCCTGTGGCTGCGGCGGTTGCAAAGGGATCGTCCGAGAACCGTAGCGCAAGCGTTCTCGCACGGATCGACTGGAATCGGTCAAGCAATGCGCCGATGAGTGCTTGATCCAGCGAGCCGTCTTCAGATCTGAGGTTCCACCAAAAGTCAGGCCTCCGTCGCGAGGCCCACTGTAAAGCTACACCTTTCGGAAGGTCTTCCAACACATGCAGGCGGCGGCCCGGGAAG
>DATIFQ010000171.1:0-4455 GCA_035455185.1 Bryobacteraceae bacterium
GACAACTCGACGTCGTTCTCGTAAACGTACATCACGCTGAAGCCGTCCATGAACGCAGTGCCCGCGGGCTCCGGCTTCGGCAGGTACTTCTTCCCGTGGCCGTACGCGCTCACGGGCAGGCTGCCCGCGATCCAGTTACAGACATCGAGATTGTGCACCGCGTTCTCGACGATCAGGTCGCCCGAGCGCTTCACGTCCAGATACCATGCCGGCCGCTTCCTCTCCTTGCCCGGCAACGGCGGCGTGCTGTGCCGCTGCGCTTTGATGACGAACGGCTGGCCGATCACGCGCTGCTCGTGGACCTGGCGGATCGCTTCCCGGATGCCCGGCATGTAGCGAAGCTGCTGCCCGATCTGAAGGAATGTCCCCGCCTTTCGCGCGGCATTCCACGCAAGCTGCACCTGCTCCGGCGTCACGCCGAGCGGCTTCTCGCAGTAGACGTACTTGCCGGCTTCGAGCGCTGCAATGCTCATCGGAGTGTGCAGGTCGCACGGAGTTGCGATGTACGCCGCCTCCACATCGTTGAGGTCAAGCACGCGCCGGTAGTCCGTGAAGGAACGCGGGTTGTGGCTGGCGGCCGCGGTCATCGCCGCATCGAGCGCCGTCGGGTCGGTGTCGCAGATCGCGGCGACCTTGACGTTCGCTTGCTCCATCACCTGGCGGAGTAGCGAGGAGCCGCGTACGCCGACGCCGATGATCGCGGTACGAATTTCACGCTGCTGGGCGGAGCTAAGGGCCGCAGCCGCAAGTGCGGCGGCGGAACCGGAAAGAAACGTTCGTCTATCAGGACCGGATTTCATCTCGGCTTTACTATATCGCGGTTGATCCAGAGCCAGATCAGATAGCCGAGCACCGGGCAGGCCGCCGCCAGCAGGAACGCAAGGTCGTACCGCTGGAGGTCGAACAAGCGCCCGAACACCGGCATCACACACGCCACCGCCGCCGACCAGGCGCCCGCCCCCAGGCCTGCAATCAGACCCGAGTGCGACGGCGAGTAAGTGCGCGTGGCGTAGGCGACAGTCAGAATCAGAATCCCTCCCGCGACAAACATCGCCAGGAATAACTGGAACATTACCAGCCCGAATGACGACACCGCTGGAATGAAGGCCAGTGGGAGACTCAGCACCGTCGCCGCCGTCAGCAGGCGGAAGATCGGCGTGATCGGTGACTTGCCCTCCACCGTCATCCGGTCCGCAAGCCAGCCCCAGAAGAAGTAGCCGATCTCCCAGCCGAGCGGCGGAATCCACAGCACCTTCCCTATCAATGCCTGCGAAGCGCCGAGCGCGCGATTCAGGTACAGCGCGCCGCCGTAAATGATGAGCGCGATCGGCAAGGCGCCGAACGCGTAAGCGAGCATGAAGCTCCACAAACGCGGATCCTTGAAGCGCGGCGCGTCTTGTGCCCCTTCCGCCGAAAGCGAGTGACGCCGGTGTTCCTTCACGTCGGAACGGCGGCTGACCAGAAACCACACAGCGAGCCACGTCGCGCCGATCAGTCCGGTGAACAGGAACGCCGCTTGCCACCCCCACCAGAGTGCGATCGGAGTGATCAGGATGGGAGTGACGATGGCGCCAAGGGAGCCGCCGCTGTAGGCGACAGCGACGCCCCGCGAACGCTTCGACGGCGGAAGTGTCTGCATCACCGTCCGCAGGCCGCCGGGAAACGTTGCTCCCTCGCCGAACCCGAGAGCGGCCCGGGCAATCGCGAAGCTGAGAAAGCCGGCTGCGAGGGCGTGCGAGGTCGATGCCAGCGTCCACAACGCGACCGCCACGGCCATCCCGGTTCGCAGCCCGAACCGGTCCAGCCAGCGGCCCCACACCGGGTTCCCGATCATATACGCGACGGAAAACGCGGAGATGACAAATCCGTACTGTTCCGCCGTCAGGTGCGTGTCTTTGAGGATCGTGGGCGCCAGCAGCGCGAGCGTGTTGCGGTCGATGTAGCTGATGAGCGACACCAGCAGCATCGTGACAGTCGGAATCCAGAGAGCGACGCGACGCACAGGAATCCGCCCATGATACCAACCAGTAGGGCAGGCCATCGCCTTCTGTGGCCTGCCGCGCAATGTCCTGAGCGTAGTTTGCGACGGGGGACAGGCTTACTCCGCCCTGAGCGCAGTTTGCGAGTGGGCAGAGCTGCCTGTCCCCCTCGCCTTACTCCCCCCACCTCCGGAACGCCAGCACCGCGTTCAACCCGCCAAACGCGAAGGAGTTGGACAGAGCCGCTTCCACATCCAGGCGCCTGGCCTGGTTCGGCACGACGTAGAGGTCGCACTCCGGATCAGGTTCCGTGAAGTTCGCCGTCGGAGGCGCAATCCCGTGATGCAAGGCCAGCACGGTAGCCACAGCCTCAAGAGCGCCTGCCGCGCCGAGCGCGTGCCCGTGCATCGACTTCGTGGAGCTCACCGCGAGCCGCTCCGCGTGGTCCCCAAACGCCTTCCGGATCGCGGTTACTTCGGCGGGATCGTTGACCGGCGTCCCGGTTCCATGGGCATTGATGTAGCCTACCTGTGTCAGGTCCAACGCCGCATCGGCCAGGGCCGCACGCATCGCCGCGGCGGGCCCGTCGACAGACGGTTGCGTAATATGGTGGGCGTCGGCGGTCATCCCGAATCCGGCGATTTCCGCATAGATCCGCGCTCCTCGGGCCTGCGCCGCCTCAAGCGGTTCCAGAATCAGAATCCCAGCGCCCTCGCCGAGGATCATGCCTTTGCGGTCCTTGGCGAAAGGCCGGCAAGTATCCGGGGCGACGACACGCATGGCTTCCCACGCTTTCAGCATGGCGAATGCGAACGGCGCGTCGCTTCCTCCGGCGATCGCCATGTCGGCGGTGCCGTCTCGTACCATCCAGAAAGCCTGGCCGATCGCGTGGTTTGCCGAGGAACACGCGGTCGAGACCGTGAACGCCGGACCGGTGATTCCGTACTTCATGGAAATATGGCTGGTGGCCGCGTTGGCCATGACTCTCGGTATGCTGAGCGGCTGAATGCGTCCTCTTTTCTCCCAGTAAACGTCGTAGAACGCCTGGTCTTGGGAGACTTGGCCGCCCAGACAGGAGCCTGTCACGATCGCCGTCCGGGCGCTGGTTTCCCTGCTCCATTCGACGCCCGCGTCCCTGACCGCCTCGCTGCAGGCGATGAGAGCAAATTGAGCAAAGCGATCGAGGAGGGTGATTTCTTTCTCTTCGAAATAGTCCGGCGGAGCGTAGCCGCGAACCTCGGCCCCGTTTTGAAACCGGAACTGGCTCCGGTCAACGGTCTCCATCGGACCGATGCCGCTCCGGCCGGCAACAAGCGAGTCCCAGAACTCCGGGACCGTCCTCCCGATCGCGGAGATGACTCCGAGGCCGGTGACGACGATTCGGCGCCCTCCCATCGCGGGGCTAGCGCCTCGGCTGAGCGGCGGAACCACCGGCTCCGTCAAGAAGCTTGCGGATACCCGCCACCATATCCGGCACGCCTCGAATCTGGCGCGCGTCCTCGTCGGGAATATTGATGTTGAACTCCTCTTCCAGGGCGAAGAGCAGGTTGACTCCGTCGAGCGAGTCGACCCCCAGCTCGGCAAACGTGCTTTCCGGGTTAATGGTCTCCGCGGGAATCCGCTGCGTGGCGGCGACCACCGCCATGACCCGCTTCGTCAGTTCGTCATCCATAAGGCGTTCCGGTCAATCGGTGTCCTGGCGGCACGGCGGCCGCGCCCGGAATCCCGACTCGAACCAGCGTACAACAAATATTCGGGGAACCGAAACGGAAACATTTCCACACGATTCTGTGCAATCGCGCCGCACATCGAGGGCAAATGTACTAGTACCTCTCCGTGGTACTGAACGTCCTCCATCTGCTTGGATAGGAGGCGTTTAATCCTTGAATCGGATGGAGATTCGCTGTAACCTCGAATTTGGCACTTTGATCCTGTAGAAAGAAAACTGCGAGGGTGCTGGAACGAATGCGGGGGAGAAAAACGAAGAAATTATTGTTGGCGGCGTTGGTTCTGATTCCATTCTTGTCGTTAACTCCCGCATACGCGGGTCTCGTTTGGGACCAGGAGGTCATCACCTCCGGCCAAGGTCTCGCACAGGACAACATTCTGTCGTTCCAGGTGACCGGCTCCGAGTCCGGTTGCGTGAAGTGGACTGGGAGCGGAGATGCGTATAATTCGAGCTGTCCGGGAGAGGTAGGCGGTGATCCGTACTCCTGGGCTGACACGGACACCGGCAAGTCGCGCACATTTACCCTGGCCGAGCTTGGGACGAACTACGGGATCACGTCGGCGGATACCCTTGGCATCATATTCAATCCGGCGGAGCCGGGCGGCGACAGCGTCACTCTCAACGTCCTCGTGCTGACCTTCTACAGCGCCGACGGGAGCACTTCTGAAAGCTTCATGTGGACCGGAGGGCCGGAGTCGTACTGCTGCAACAACACCGGAACCGGCGGTGCCGGGCAGGTATTCCGGT
>DATIFQ010000172.1:0-8968 GCA_035455185.1 Bryobacteraceae bacterium
TCCCGCGATGAAGCCGATCGGTACGCCGATCAGCGTTGCCAGCAGAAGAATCTTACCGGTGCCTACGATCGCATTGGCCATGCCCCCGCCGGCCTCACCGACCGGTTTCGGCAACTGCGTAAAGAAGTCCCAGTTCAGTGCCGTCGCCCCATGCCAAAGAAGGTAGCCGAGGATGAAAAACAGCACGGAGACGGTAATCGCAGCGGAGATGCCGGTAACGCTGAACATCACGACATTCACCGCCTTGCGCCTTACGAAGCGGTAGTTCATGGCTGTGAAGATCCCCCGGGGGTGGTGGCAAGGATCAGGACCCGCGCCAGTCCGTTGATTACGATGGTGAGCAGAAACAGCACCAGTCCAAGTTCAATCAGCGCGCTCAGGTGCAGATCGTCTGTGGCCTCAGTGAATTCATTCGCAATTACAGCCGCAATCGAATACCCGGCGTCAAACAACGAAGCGCCGATTTTCGGGTTGTTACCGATGACCATTGTGACCGCCATCGTCTCGCCCAGCGCCCGAGCGAGCGCGAGAAACACGGACCCGGCGATACCGAGCCGAGCGAACGGCACAACCACCTGCCAGGTTGCCTCCCAACGCGTGGCGCCGATCGCGAGGGCCGCTTCTCTCTGCTCTCGCGGAACAGCGAGGAGCGCTTCCCTGGATATCGAGACGATGAAAGGAAGAATCATGATCGCCAGGATGAGCCCAGCGGCCAGCAGGCCGACGCCGAGAACCGGCCCCTGAAAGAATGGCAGGAACCCGAACGTACTCTTCAGGGTCGGCTGTAATGTCTCGCGCAACAACGGCACCAGGACGAAAATCGCGAGCAGTCCGTAAATCACGCTTGGCACCGCGGCCAGCAGCTCGACCAGAAAGGTGAGTGCGTCGGAAATCTTCGGCGGCGCCAGTTCGGACAGGAAGATCGCCGCCGCGACCCCGAGCGGCACCGCGATGACCAGGGCGACAATCGAGGTCACCACAGTACCATAGATGAACGGAAGCGCCCCGAACTCGCCCGCCACGGGGTCCCATGCCGTTGAATAGAAGAATCCCCATCCGAATTTCTCACGGGACAGCGCCGAGCTTCGGTATAACTCGAAAACCAGCAGAACCGTGATCAGAAGGATGAGGGACGCGACCGTTAACGTCAGAATGTGCGCGAGTTCGTCGCCATCCCGGAGGCGCCGCACCAGTGCCCACGCATGCCCACGTGTGCCCCGGTTGTCGATCTGGACCGCGGAACTTGCCATGGAGTTACCGGATTTTTCCGATCGTCTTCAGTTCGTTCGCGATAACAGCCTTCGGAAGCGGGGCGTATCCCAGAGGCTCTGCCATCGCTTGTCCTTCGTGAAGCATCCAGCGAAGAAAATCCGTCAGGATCTTGCGTTTCCCGCCGTCCTGGATGCTGGAGGGAAGCAGCAGCCAGGTGAAGCTCGATACCGGATAAGCGTCCTTTCCGGCTGCGTACGTGATGGAGACACGGAAGTCGTCGGGCATGTTCGCGGCGGCGGAGGCTGCCGCCGCGGTCACGCTCTTGAGATCGGGCCTGACGAAGGTGCCGGACGCATTCTGGATACGGCCATACGGCATCTTGTTCTGGATGGCGTACACCAGCTCCACATATCCGATCGAATTCGGCGTCTGCTTTACCAGTCCGGAGACACCCTCGTTACCCTTGGCTCCGAGGCCGGCGGGCCAACTCACCGCGTTCCCCGAACCCACCTTTGATTTCCACGCCGGGCTGGCCTTTGCGAGAAAGTCCGTCCAGACGAATGTCGTGCCGCTGCCGTCAGAACGCCGCACCGGAATAATGCCTGCGGAGGGCAGTTTCGCGCGCGGGTTGGCCTTCGCGAGGACCGGATCATTCCATTTGGTAACCGTTCCAAGGTAGATTCCGGACAGGACTTCCGGAGTGAAGTTCAGCTCCTGTGTCACTCCCGGCACGTTGTAGGTGGCCACTACCGCCCCGAGCACGGTCGGAAAGTGGAGGACGCGCGTAGGCGACTTCGAGAGCTGCTCGTCGGTCATCGGGCTGTCGGACGCCCCGAAGTCGACCGTCCCCGCCAGCAACTGCCGGATACCACCGCCGGAACCGATGGACTGGTAGTTGATCTGTGCCTGGGGATTCTTCTTGTGGAACTCGTCAAACCACTTGGCATAGATGGGGTACGGGAAGGTAGCTCCGGCCCCGTTGACCAGGACCTGGCTAAGAGCGGGGATCGTCACAGCCAGCAGCAACAGAGCAGGAATTGCGCGTCTCACAAATTGTCTCCTTGTAACATTCTCGAAACCAAACGTTACAATTCAATTACATTTCAATGAATTGTCGGTTTGTGGGATGGCCGGCTAGGCCCAACACGGGGGCAGGCCGTGATCGAAGAAAAATCAAAATGCCGTGACAATATTATTACAAAACGGCTACAAGCCCGGCAAACTGTTGTATGATCGGATCTGAAGGCGATTGTTACAATGAGGTTACGAGCTCCGGCGCTCATGGCGTTTGTCGCTTTCGGGTTCCTGCGGGCGGAAGGGTTGCCCGTCTGCCTCGTCGACCGAGCAGGGCTTGACCCGATCACGCTGAGTGCCTTTGAGAAAGAACTCCAGTCGCTGCTGCCCGAAGGCTCCGCAATCCTGCATCGAGCGCCGTGTGATGTGGAAAGACCCACACGTTCGGTTCGTTTGACCATCCGTTCGGAACCTCCACGGCAACTCCCGAAGGCCCTTGGCGTGGCCTATCTGTCCGCCACAGGACAGGTTCTACCGATTCTCGACGTCTATTTGTCGCGGCTCTCCTCGTACTTGAACTGGCCTCGCACACCCTACGTTGTCGGACGGGCGCTGGCCCGAGTGGCCGCCCACGAGTTTGGGCACTTCCTTGTTCAAGATGCAGGCCATCATCAAGACGGACTGATGCGCAGCCAGTTCCCTTACTGGCTGCTTGCAGATCCTGACCCCACACCTTTCCGAATGGCGGCGAATGCGCGGCCGCCCTTCCGTCTTCTCTCATCCCGCTAGGCCAAAAGGCTAGCGATCGAATTCACAAAACCGCAACACGAAATTTCTTGCTTGTTAACAGCCGGCTGTTAACTTAAGGCTCTGGTGACGGCCGAGAGTGTTGTGCGACCGCGATAGATCTCTATGACTACGCAAACAAAGGAAAGCCGATGAAAGCAATTCTAAGGACCTCTCTGCTTTGCTGCCTCGCTACGGCGAGTCTGTTGGCACAAGGTTCGCTCTCCGTGATCAATGGCGCAAGGTTTGAATTGCGTTACCCGGTTTCTCCGGGTTCATACGCGCAGGCGTATGGTGTGTACCCGGGTGTACAGACCGAGTTCGCCCAAACGGTGCCCCTGCCCCCGCAGCTCGGAGGTGTGCAGGTATTGGTAGCAGGCACCGCAGCACCTCTTGTCGCGGTGACTTCAGAAGCGGTCAGTTTCCAGGTTCCGAGAAACACTCCAATTGGACGGGCGGAAGTCAGTGTGAGAAAAGATGGCACAGTTTTGGCGACGGGATCGGTGGACGTCGTGCCGGTTTCACCCGGAGTCTTCTTCGTCCTGACAGATCCGCTCTCTCAAGGTGGTGTGCTCAACGACATCAGCCTGTATGCAGTGAAGGAGACCCCGGCACAACGCGGCAAGGCGATCCAAATCTTTGGAACCGGCCAGGGCCCGGTCGACATTGACGTTCCGGACGGCGCCGCTCCGCCCTCCGGCACGCTCGCACATGCGCGCGCAGCCACTAAAGTCTACATCTCCGTCGACGAAGCGGAGGTTACGTTCAGCGGCCTGTCGCCGCAGTTTCCGGGACTTTGGCAGATCAACGCCACTGTTCCAAACAAAACCTACGTTTCAGGTCAGGTGCCATTGGTTGTCACGATTGATGGCGTGCCTAGCAACCAAACCAGTTTCTGGGTAGCCGAGTAGCAAGGTAGCACTTTACTTGGAGAAAGACAGCGGTAGTGAAAATGAACAAAACAAAGACCTTGAGTTGTTTGGTCGCGCTGCTGGCAGCACTGGCGATCACCCCGTCATATGGCCAGGCCGGAGAAGAAGAGGGAAGCATGATTGTCGGCGCCGTGTTTGACGCGGCAAACGGCCAGCCGGTCCGCGGCGCCAAGGTCTTCGTCAAGGATCAGCCGTCGATCGCGACGGTGACGGACACGGACGGCCAGTACAGGCTTTCGGTACCGCCCGGTCAATACACACTGGCCATCCAGGCGGCGAATTACCTGGACACGGCCATCGAAGCGGTGGATGCCAAGCCTGGCGAACCGGTGCAGGCGAGCACGGTAATGGCGGCAGTAGGAAGCGTTACCACTGTGGAGGTTGTGGAGAAGGCCGGAGCGGCGACTGCTACGGCCGAGGCGATGCTGGCTGAGCGGAAGCTGGCTCCTGTGATCAGCGACACGCTCAGCAACGAAGAGATCAAGAAGTCGACGGCCTCTGACGCCGCTGCCGTCCTCGAGAAAGTCACTGGCGTATCCGTCGTACAGGGCGGCTACGTCTATGTGCGGGGTCTCGGGGAGCGCTACAGCGCCACAATGCTGAACAATGCCCTGTTGCCGACGACCGAACCGGAACGGCGCGTGGTGCCGCTCGATCTTTTCCCTGCTTCGCTGATCGACAACATCAAGGTGCTCAAGACTTACACTCCCGACCTGCCAGGCGAGTTTGCAGGCGGCCTGGTGCAGATGCAGACAGTCGATTTCCCATCGGCGCGCATGTTTCGGGTCAGTGTCAGCACCGGGTTCAACAGCCGCACATCTTTCGATCGGTTTGGCACCTATCCGGGCGGCGGCAGCGACTTCTTTGGATTCGATGACGGCAGCCGCAGCATTCCCAGTTCGATCCCGGCAGATCGCCTGTTCCAGGGGAGTTTTTCGGACGAGGAGTTCCAGGCCTTCGGCCGTTCATTTCCGGACAACTGGGAGTCAAGGCCGATCGACTCGATGCGCCCCTCTCAGACCTACACGGTCGCCGGCGGCGACACGTTCGGCCGCGTCGGGCTTGTGGGCGCGCTCACGTTCAGCAACAAGCCACAGCGGATTCAGGAAATGCAGAGGTATCTGACCAATTCCGGCAACGGGAACCCGGTGATTCTGACGGAATACCCGGATTACACCTCCAACATGGAGTCCGCTCGACTTGGCGGAGTGCTGAACGCCGCCATCCGGATTACGCCCGCGAACAAGTTGGTGTTTCGAAACCTCCTCACTCGGGACAGCGACAAGGAAGCCCGCGTCTTCAGCGGTTACAATGGCGGCACCGACACTTATATTCAGGCGGAGCGGCTTCGATGGATCGAACGCGGCTTGTATTCGAGCAGCGTGGAAGGCGAGCATGCGGTCCAGCGGCTGGGCAACAGCCTTTTCCACTGGCAGTTCACGTTTTCGTCGTCCACCCGTGACGAGCCCGATCTTCGTGAAGTCGTTCGCGGCCGGATGGATGACGGGAGCTACGCATTTCTCGCCCTGAACGAGTCCGGATTGCGTTTCTATAACGGACTCAAGGACCGCATCTACGAACCGCAGGCAGAATGGGGAAAGCCGTTTTTTGCGGGGCGTGTCAGCGGCATGTTGAAAGTCGGTTTTCGCGGCACATTCCGCACCCGTGACTTCTGGGCGCGGCGATTCCGGTTTATTCCGAACCGCGTCATCACTCTCGATCTGTTGGCCCCTTCGAATGAGCTCTTCGGCCCGAGCGATATTCGCCCGGACGGCTTTCAGGTGCTCGAGTACACTCGCGGCACTGACACCTACGACGCCGACATGGATGTCTATGGCGGGTTTGCGATGGTCGATCTCTCGCTCGGCCCCCGCTGGCGGCTCATCGGCGGCACTCGCATTGAGGACGCCTCCGTCAATGTGCACACGATCGACCCAAGAGTGCCTGGAGCGGTGCCGACGACGGCTGCGCTGAACAACCGCGACGCGCTGCCAAGCATCAACCTGATTTACGCTCTGACCCCCAGGCAGAACCTCCGTTTCGGCTACGGGCGGACGCTCTCCCGTCCCGACTTCCGCGAACTGTCCCCGTTCGAGTTCTTGAACGTGCTGGGCGGCTTTAGTGTGATCGGTAATCCGAACCTCAAACGGGCCAGCATCGACAACTTCGATGCACGTTGGGAGTGGTTCCGCGGGGGCGATGAGTTGTTCGCGGTCAGCTATTTTTACAAGGACTTCACGGACCCGATTGAGGTGACGATCCGTCCGACCACCGGCGACCTTCGAGAGAGCTTCCTTAATGCGAAGGCCGCGAGAAACCAAGGAGTGGAACTCGAGTTTCGGAAGAATCTTGGCTCACTTAGCCGGACGCTCGCCCAGTTCAACGTCCACTCCAACTTCACCGTTGTGGACTCGAACGTCAAAATCCCGGATGGACAAGACTTGCTCCTGACCTCCCGGCAGCGACCGCTGGTGGGGCAATCGCGGTACATCGCCAACGTGATCACGGAGTGGTTCCGTCCGAAGTGGCGGAGCAACGCGCGCTTCTATGCGAACGCGGTTTCGCGCCGGATTACCGACGTCGGCTCGGTGGGGCTTCCGGACATCTATCAGGAGCGCAGCATGTTCCTGGACTTCGTCTACCAGTTCGACATCGTCGAAAATGGCAAGTGGTCGATCCGGTTTAGCGCGGAGAACCTCGCAGACAACAACTACCGCTGGACGCAGGCGGGAATCCTTCAGCGCAGTTTCCAGCTTGGCCGCACATACAACGTCGGAACGAGCTTTTCGATTTTTTGACAGAACGCACACTCTTGAATGAGGAGAGGAACTGAAACCATGCAGGCTAGAATGACAGCACGTTTTCTGGTCGGGGCAGGAGTACTGAGCCTGTTTTGCCTCGGCGTGCAGGCAGCGGAAAAAGGCGGAGGAGTGAACTTCGCTTCTGTCGGTTACGGTGAGGCCGAGCGAGAAGTGTCCGTCCTCGCCCAATTCGATACTCCGGCAGCTGTCTGGCTCTGGACGGACAAGTACGTCTACCAGCCAGGTCAATCGCTGACCCTTCGCTGGACAGTAAAGCCCAACAACGATCTGTACCCGTACACGATCGTGGCGTACAGGCAGAATAACCAGACGGGCGCTAAAACGTATCTTCCAAACGGAACGGCGGAGGCGACGGACATCTTTGGGAACACCGTCCAGCAAGGCTTTCGGATCACACGGTTGCCGGAAGCAAACAAGCAGGTGCTGATCGGCGCCGGGGGGATGTTTCCTGCGGGTCTCGGGACGGTGCCGAACGAGCCTGGAATGCACACCCTGGTTGTGCAGATCCGGGACTACACAGGCACCCGCATTGTCAAGTCGGCGTACTGGAAGATCGGTGTCGTCGACAGCTTTGAGGACCTTCAGGGTGATGTCACAGCCGACAAGACGCTGGTGAGAACAAAGGCGTACAGTCTGAAGGGTCTCGTCTTCGTGAAGAACAATGCCACTTTGACGATCGAGCCGGGCACGTTCATTCTCGGCCAGCCGGGCTCTCAGCCGCCGTCGGCGCTGTTCGTATCACAGAATGGCAAGATTATCGCGGATGGCACCCGCAGCCGCCCAATCATTATGACCAGCTCCCAGCCGATCGGTGAGCGGAAGCCAGGCGACTGGGGTGGGCTGGTCCTTCTGGGCAAGGCTCCCGTGAACTGGGCCACCGGCTTCGGCTACATCGAGGGGGTCACGGAATCCGACGACACTAAGTATGGTGGGTCCGATCCCAACCACAATTGCGGAACCTTACGTTACGTCCGCGTAGAGTTCGCCGGATCGGCTCTCAGCCCGAATAACGAGGTCAACGGCATCACGTGGGGCGCCTGCGGCAAGGGCACCATAACCGACCATGTCGAAGCTAAGTACGGCTTCGACGACAACTTCGAGTGGTTTGGCGGGAACTCCGACGCGAAGTATCTGGTTTCAGCATATCCGCGCGACGACTATATCGATGGGCAGATCGGCTGGACCGGCCGGCTCCAGCATGTTGTTGCGGTGGCGAACAAGGAGTACCAGGGGAATCGCGGCATCGAAATGGACAATAACGAGAAGGACTTCGGCGCCCAACCTCTCAGCAAGCCGCAGATGTATAACTTCACCTTCGTCGGCGCCGGCGATGCGTTCACCCAGGGCGTGGATGAAGGAACTGGCGTCGCGGCTCTCTGGCTCCGCCGCGGCACCGGCGGGGTCTACAACAACATGATCCTCTACAACTGGGTGTCCGGCGGCTTCGAAGCGCGCGACGACGCCACTTTGGCCAGGATCGACAGCAAGGACCTCACGGCCAACGGCATTCTCATGTGGGATAACGGCAAGCTTTCCGGCAAAGCCAACACCGTCGAGGGGCAGTCAACATCCACCGCGGCGCCCTTCCTGAACGGGCAACGCGGAGAAGCGAAGAACGTGGAAGTGACAGATCCGATGCTCCGCAGGCCTCTTGAAGGTAGTGATCCCGATTTCCGGCCGCGTCTGGGTTCGCCGGTTTTCCGGGCGAACTGGATCCAGCCCCCGGACGACGGTTTCTTCGACCAGTGGGCGGCGTGGATTGGCGCTTTCGGTGATCAGGATTGGACCGAGGAATGGTCCAGTTTCCACCAGGAAGACGATCTTAAGCCGTAAATTACAGCGACTGTTGTCTTTCTCCAAGCCCCGGGGTCTCGACCCCGGGGTATTTTTGGGATGGCAAGAGGTCCTCCGAGGGTAACGTACCGTTATGCAATGACGAATTACTTCGACGTTGTCGCGGTTTCTTCGGTCGCAGAGGTTACCGCGGCAAAGCAATATCCGAACCCTCGAACCGAACGAATCATTTCGGGATTTGCCGGATCAGACTCGATCTTCTGCCTGAGACGGAGGATGTAGACGTCAACGGTCCGATCCGTGACCGCTCTATCGTGCCCCCACACCGCGTCGAGCAACTGCTCGCGGTTGAAAACGACTTCGGGGCGGCCCATCAAAAACTCGAGCAGGCGGAACTCAGTCGCGGTC
>DATIFQ010000173.1:0-9242 GCA_035455185.1 Bryobacteraceae bacterium
AGGTGACCATCAGCTACGTCGAGATCCTGAAGTACGAGGCGGGCACGTATGAGTTCATGTTTCCGATGGTCGTCGGCCCGCGTTACATCCCCGGGCAGCCCACCGGCAGGCAGGGGGGCGGCTGGGCTCCCGATACCGACCACGTGCCGGACGCCTCGCGGATTACCCCGCCGGTGGCAAAGCCGGGTACTCGCGCGGGTCACGACATCTCCGTCGAAGTCTCCTTGGACGCCGGCGTGCCGATTGACGCGCTCCGCGCCACCACGCACGAGGTCGATGTCGAGCGACCGGGCACGAACCGGGCCGTCGTTCGCTTGCGCGACAAAGCCGTCATCCCGAACAAAGACTTCATTCTTCGCTACGACGTCGCCGGTCGAAAGATCGAGGACGCCGTACTCACTCATCGCGCCGGCCGGGGCGGGTTCTTTACGCTGATCCTCCAACCGCCGGAGCGCGTTACGGCCGAGGACGTGACGCCGAAGGAACTGGTGTTCGTGCTGGACACGTCCGGATCCATGTCCGGATTCCCGATCGACAAAGCCAAGGAGACGATGAAGCTCGCAATCGACGGCCTCTACCCCCAGGACACTTTCAACCTCATTACCTTCGCCGGTGATACCCGTATCCTGTTCCCGGAACCGGTTCCGGCGACGCCGGAGAACGTCCGCAAGGCGCAGGAGTTTCTTGCTTCGCGCTCGGGCGGCGGAGGCACCGAAATGATGAAAGCGATCCGTGCGGCGCTCGATCCGTCGGATTCGCAGTCCCATATCCGGATCGTCTGCTTCATGACCGACGGCTACGTCGGCAACGACATGGAGATCATCGCCGAGGTCCAAAAGCACCCCAACGCACGCGTCTTCTCCTTTGGAATCGGCAGCTCGGTGAACCGCTTCCTGCTTGACAAGATGGCCGAGCAGGGCCGCGGAGAGGTCGAGTACGTCGCTCTGAACGACGACGGCTCGGCGGCGGCGCGGCGCTTCCATGAGCGAGTCCGCAGCCCGCTGCTAACCGACGTGACAGTGGACTGGAGCGGTCTGCCCGTGACCGACGTTTACCCGAAGCGAATTCCGGATCTGTTCAGCGCGAAGCCTGTCGTGCTGACCGGACGCTTCTCGGCGCCGGCCCGGGGTTTCATCCACCTGCGCGGGATGATTTCGGGCAGGCCCGTGACAAGGGACATCCGCGTGGACCTTCCCGCTGCCGAACCACGCCACGACGTGCTCGCGACGCTGTGGGCTCGGACGCGCGTGGATGACCTGATGGGGCAGGACTACGCGGGCATCCAGCAAGGCACAGCGCGCACCGACGTCCGTGAGGCGATTACGCAGCTCGGGCTCGACTATCGCCTGATGACGCAATTCACCTCGTTTGTCGCCGTCGAAGAGATGACCGTCACCACCGGCGGAGAGCCGCGAAGAGTCGAAGTGCCGGTGGAGTTGCCGGAGGGCGTCAGCTACGAAGGGGTGTTCGGCAAGGACGAGGCGCCACAGATGATGCGCGCGAAGTCGTTCTCCGGTGTTGGCGGCGTAGTGGGCGGCGTCATGTCCAGTGCTAAACCGATGGCGGCGCCCGCACGTTTGGCGCAGGCAATCGAGGTCGACCGCCGGGACGCTCCTGCCATAACGCCGGCCGAGCGCAAGAGGCGGGAGTTGCTGTCGAAGCTGCACCCCGCGTTGGCGGCGATCGTCGAGCGGATTGAGAAGCGCAGCCCGAATCCGGCGCCGGAGGAGCGCCGGCTTGTCAAAAACGGCAAAACCGACGTGCAGATCTGGCTCGCGAACACCACACCAGAGACGATTGCGGCGCTCAAGAGGTTGGGCTTCGAACTAGTGCTCGCTCCGAAGACCGCCAAGATGGTGATCGGGCGGCTGCCCGTCGAGAAACTGGCCGAGCTAGCGAAGCTGAACGCCGTGCGCTATGTTGCGCCGGCGGCCGGGTGAGGCGGCTCAGGCGGAGCGCTCGAGCTGGTCGAGCAACGACGTGATGACGGGGGCGGCCTCCAGGTTGCCCCCGAATCGCAGTTCGTTGTACGCAGCGGTTAGCCTGCGCACCACGTCAGCCGTCGCAGACGGCGGCAACTGGCGGGCGAACTCGCCCGGCGTGAGCCACGCTGGCCTCTCGAACCCGCGTCGCTTGAGAAGGGCAAGCATGCGTTCGTAGAGGATCGTGGCGTCCGAGGCCTGGGCCTCGCCCCGGCGCACTTTCTGGACGCGCACCAGCGTCCACAGGCGGCGCCAGAGCTCCGGTCCGGCCACACGAAGAAGAATCACAAAGCCCGCCAGGCACAAAAGGAAGAACCCAAACCGTCCGAGAAACACCGCAGTCCGCGTCCACAAGGCGAACGCAGCCAGCCGCACCTGGTCGCGCCAGCGCGTGCCGAAGCCGCGGCCCGAATCCCCCATCTTGAGGGCCAGAGTCAACTGGCGCTCGCGATCGTACCCCACCACCCAGTCCTGCCAGAACATCTCGGCCGCGTCCATGTACAGCGCCAGCTTTGCCAGCAGCGCCGGGGACCGCCGCGACAGGTCAGGCGGGGTCGGATCGAACGTAGTCCACCCCTGCCCCGCCATCCAGGCTTCGACCCAACTGTGCGCGTCCGAGGCCCGCACCACGTACCAGCCGCTGATCGGATTGAACACACCGGTCTGAAAGCCTGTAACCACCCGGGAAGGAATGCCGATCGTGCGCAGCATGACTGCCATCGAAGAGGCGAAGTATTCGCAGTGCCCTTTTTTCCGCTCGAACAGAAAGTGGGCGATCGGATCGCTCACTGCTCGCACGGGCAGCTCCGTGGTGTAGGCGTAACTTCTGCGGAGATACGCCGCGATGGCGCGGGCGCGCTGTTCGTCGGAGGCGGAACCGCCCGTGACACGGCTGGCAAGTTCGCGGACCCTCGCGTCTTCGGGCGGAAGCTGCAGGTAGTCTTTCGATGGGGCCGTGGAGGGCGGCCAGACGCCGCGGTCACCGGCGCGCAGCTCGGGGTCGACATAGCTGCTCGCGTGGTAGCGAAGGCCGGTGGAGCTTGGGTAACCGAGACGGTAGGTGTCCGTCGCGCTGCGCAACACCATCGGAGAGTTGATCCAAAGCACCTCGGGGACTCCGGCGAAGAATAGCGCATCGGAGACCGTGGGTTCGACCTGCACCTCATAAAGAACACGGCTGCCCTCGCGCCTGCGCTGGTCGTCCCCGGCGACAATGAGTCGGCCTTCCTCGACCCGGAGCAGGTTGCCCGTGGTGACCGGGTTATACCAGCGGCGGCCGTCGAAGCTGCTCAACGCCGCGCCGCGCCATCGCAGCATGTACGCCGGGACCTTGCCCTCGACGCGAACGTGCATCACCGGCGTGTTCTGCTGAAGAATCTCGCCGATCTGCCCGAGACGGACTTCATTTGAGAAACCCGGCAGTTGGTAACGCTCGGAAGCGAGGCGCTGGAAGGCTGCGTGCGCGGTCCGCGGCAGCAGGAAGAAAAGCCCCGCCGTCAGCGACAGGACGCCGAGCGCGATCACGACACTGAGCGAGGCGAGGCGCAGATGGAAACGCCGGAGGCCGCCGCGCGCCACGGCGCCCGGCCGGCGGGTCGTGCGGCGGATTTCCGAGCTGGCGAACGTCGCCACCGCGAATAACAGAAAAAGGGCCAAAAATACGAAGAAATTG
The DNA here is from genome assembly GCA_035455185.1 of Bryobacteraceae bacterium. GTDB lineage: Bacteria > Acidobacteriota > Terriglobia > Bryobacterales > Bryobacteraceae > JAEHDI01. The sequence goes on from DATIFQ010000173.1 coordinate 3,655, forward strand.
ACGTTCGTCGAAAGGATCGAGGCCGCCAGCAGCTCGAGAAAGGCGATGATCTTCACGTAGACGAAGTCGCGGTTGGTTCGCGCCGTCAGGATCTTTACGACGGCGAGAAAGCACACCAGATGCACTGTGGCGCCGAGAAAGTCTCGGGAAATCGCCAGGTAGTCCAGCGCATAGAAACCGAGGTAGGCCAGCGTGAGGAGGGCCACCGTGCGCGGGGAGATCTCGAATCGCACGATGCCGAGAACCAGCAAGGCGCGCAGGAGGAGTCCCGCGGCGGTCAGAATCGCGGTCGGAGCGTCCAGATATCCGGAGCCGGCGACGGCGAGAAAGCCGCTCGAAACCAAACCCAGCAGGGACAGCTCGAAAAAACGGTCCGCCAGGCGGGCGGCGGTTGCAGCCGGACGCACCATTGCATCTTCATTGTATCAACGCACGCCTTAACGGCCCTGGCGTGCGTCACTGCAGCGATTTCAAGTGCTGCTCTATCAGCCTCGCGAACGCGAACAGCCGCGGCTTTCCGGCGCCGCCTGACTCGGCCACCACCAAATACGGCCCGTGGTGAAAATGGACCGCGTTTTCGGCGACCCGCCACTTCTGGTTCAGCTCGAAGGCGCTGACTGCCGAGCCCATCTCGTAGATGGTGAGCTCGACGTCTCCGGGACCGCTGTAACGGGCGTGGATGACGCGCCGGGGGCCAAGTTGCCGGACGGTATCCGGCGCTTCCGCGGGAGGCGCGGTGCGCACGTCACTCCGTGTCCAACCCTCTCCGGGCGAGATCGGAAGCAGTTCGTCCGGCGGACGCTCGGACCGCCCGCAACCTGCGGCGGCAACGGCGAGCATGAGACAATCGCGGCGGCTCATCCGCATGCCTTATATGCTAAAACGAGTAGGTGCTTCTCTCGCTGTTCCACGACAATCCGCCCTCCGCAAGTTACGCTGAGCGATTCGAAAAAGAGCGGGTGCTGGAACGGCTCCGGTCGCTGGATGCGAAGGTGCGGCGCGACGGGCCCGCTACCCTGGATCCCGCCAAGGACCTGCTGGCGAGGATTGGGACCGAGTCCGATGAGACCGGCCGCGTCACGAAATACTCGTACGGTGTCTTCAATCTGAGCTGGCAGGCGCAACGGCATCCCGAGTGGGCCCAACTGGTGACCGCCGAGGTGCGGGAGATCCAGCAGCGAATCCGTGAGCGCCACAATAGACCCCTGCGATTCCTGGTCTGGGCGGGCATGGGAGGTTCGGCCGAGGACAAGTCCATGTACAATGCGGCCGGATTGCTCCGGCGGGGCGTTCGCTGTTACGTACTCGACTCAACCGATCCGTCGAAGCTCAAGCACATTCTCGAGGACATGCGGAGGCGGTCCGGATTGACCACTGCCGATGTCCTGCGAAGCTCGCTGGTTGTCGGCATGGCGATGGGCATGACGTCGTACGAGCCGGTGATCAACCTCGAGAAACTTGCGGCGTTGTACCAGAAGCACGGCATCGACAGCCGTCCGAACTTTCTCTACATGACGCTGCCCGGTTCGCTGCTCGACCGGTTCGCGCGCAAGCACGGCTATCGGCGGGTCGAACTGCAGCTCGACAATGGGAATACCACGGCCGGACGTCACAGCAGCCCGCTGACTCGCGGGAGCCTATACCCGCTGGCGCTGTGCCGGGCGGATCTGCGCGGGTGGATCGAGGGCACGTTCCTCTCGGACGAGGAGATCCGGTCCGCGTGGCGGCTCTCGGCGTTCATCCATGCCCAGGGGACGGCCGACCGGGACAAGCTGACACTGCTATTGCCCAAGCCATGGGCCGGCGCTTGCATCTGGACAAAGCAGAACTTCGAGGAAAGCCTCGGCAAGTGCGAAAAACTCGGTTTGAAAATCGTCATCGAGGATCGGCCGAAACTCGCCAACTACCGCTCTCCCAAAGACCCCCTTCGGCAAAGGTCGTTTTTCGCCGTCCAGATGAAGGGCGCGCGTGACGAGGAAACAAAGAAGGTCTCCCTTCTGCGGCGCTCAGGGTATCCGGTGGCCGTGCTTGCGCTGCCGGAAGGTACCCCACTCTCGCGGTACATGCAGTTCATTCATTACACGGTCTTCGGGGTGGCATACCTGCGCGAGATGAACTTCGTCACGCAGCCCGGCGTCGAACTCTACAAGGCAATCACAAACCGCATTTACTCGGAAGCGCGGAACGCCGGCGGCATCGACAAGAGCCGGGCGTGGCAGAGCTTCATGAAGTCCGACCGGCGGGTCGAATGGCGCGGAGCGATTACACTCCATCACAGCCACGCCGGGACCGCTGGAGATACGGCCGGCATGGAGGCGCCGCAGCTCTACGCGCACCTCGTGAAGCAATTGCACGGCGAGGGAAAAGTGGACTACGCGGAGCTGACGTTCTTCGGCGATATGCGTTACTCGCCCCGAGGGCGGCGGATGCGAACCCGGCTGGACCGCGCCGCGGAGTCCCTCTTCCGTTCGCGGCTAAAGCTCCCGGTCGATATCCATGAGGGACCGGCGATGAATCACTCGTATCATGAGATGATCATCGGACATGGGAAATGCTTCTCCACGGTGCTAATCGCCGACAGACAGGAGACGTTGCCCGCCGCGGAATACACGGCGGACTACCACCGCGCGCAGTTCCTTGCCACACAACTCGCGCTCGCGGAGAGGCGCCGTCCCGTGGTGGCGATCACGGTAAAGGACCTGGAAGAGGACACGCTCCAACGGCTGGATGACTTCTTTCACCAAGCTGCGGCGCACTTGAGGACCGCCCGGATTTGAGACGATAGGATCGACCGCGCATGGGTAAATTCAAGCTGGCGGGAAGAAAGAAGAAGAGCCAGAAGCCGGGCGGAGCAATACCATGTATCGCTCTTATCGTCATCGGCATCGTCCTGCTGTCCCTGCTGTTCTACGCGATCCTGAAATCGGGTTAAGCAATGCGATCGGATAACCGTCTGCCGGGCCAGATGCGCCCGGTGCATATCGTCACCGACTACCTGAAGACCGCCGAGGGCTCCGCTCTGATCGAGGTCGGCAGCACACGGGTGTTGTGTGCCGCCTCTGTGGAGCAGACGGTGCCGCAATTCCTCCGGGGCGGCGGGAAAGGATGGGTAACGGCGGAGTATTCGATGCTTCCGCGCGCCACCGTCACGCGAACGCCGCGCGAGATTTCCAGGGGGAAGCCCTCCGGCCGGACGCAGGAGATCCAGCGGCTGATCGGACGGTCGCTGCGGTCCGTAGTCGACCTGACCGCGCTCGGCGAGCAGACGATCATCCTGGACTGCGATGTTCTCCAGGCCGACGGTGGCACCCGGACGGCGGCGATCACCGGAGCCTTCGTCGCCCTCGGCCTCGCCGTCAAACGCCTCGTCGAATACGGTGCGCTGAAGACGATGCCGATCCGGGACTACGTCGCGGCGGTCAGCGCCGGTATTGTCGGCGGTGAGGCACTGCTCGATCTTTGTTACGAGGAAGACTCGCGAGCCGAAGTCGACATGAACATGGTCATGACCGGACGCGGGGGGTTTGTCGAATTACAGGCAACCGCCGAGCAGTCGCCGTTTGCTGACGGACAACTCGGTGAGTTGCTCGCCCTGGGCCGTAATGCGATCGTGCAACTGGTCGAGACCCAGAGGGGCATTCTCAAGCTGTGGTGACACTCTACTGCGGAACCGGTAATCCGGGAAAACTCCGCGAGTTCCGCCTCGCCATCGAACACTTCGGCGAAGGACGTCTCTCCGTCGAGCCGGTTCCAGGACTTTCGGGCGTTCCGCCCTGCGAGGAAACCGGCGCCACCTTCGAGGAAAACGCCGTTCTAAAAGCCGTCTACTACAGCCAGCTCGCTCCCGGCCTGCTCTTCGCTGACGATTCCGGACTGGAAGTGCGCGCGCTCGGCGGCGCGCCCGGCGTCTCCTCGGCGCGTTTCGCCGGCCCCGGGGCCACCGATGAGGCCAACAACCGGCTGCTGCTCGAAAAGCTGCGCGGCGTCGAGGACCGGGCCGCCCAATTCGTCTGCATGATCGCGCTCGCTGATGCAGGCAAGCTCGTGGCGACCTTTCGAGGAATCATCGAGGGCCACATCCTCCACGAACCGCGCGGCGCGAACGGCTTCGGGTATGACCCGCTGTTCTACCATCCGCCGTTCGCCTGCACCTTCGGCGAGGCCACCGGTGAACAGAAACTGGCGGTCAGCCACCGCGGCCGCGCGCTCGCGGTGATGGTGAAATACCTGCTGAGCCGGAAGACTGCGTGACGCCGGGTCGAACAATCAGTCCTTGCCGGGCTCGCTCTCTCCGTGAAACTTCCCCAGAAAGCGCCGTAATATTGCCTGCTCGAGGCGCCCCTGCCGGCCCACGGGACATGGAATGCGCAGCATGAGGCGGATCGATCCCGGGTCCGAGATCTGTACGGCCACGCGCGGCTCGGCCGATGGACTGCCGAAGCCGTACGTACGCTCGAGCGCCTCCATTTGGCTCTTCGCCTCTTCCAGGAAAGGCTCGCACTCGGCGCCGGCGGCTTCCAGCAGGATTGCTTCCGCTCTCTTCCAGTCTTCGTCCGCCCGCAACGGGATCGTAAACGCGTGCACGATATAGCGGTCGGTCGAAGATTCGTTCAGGACCGGAGCGGTCAGTAGCAGGCTGTTCGGGAAGGTCACCGTGCGACCCGTATACATATGAAACGCTCGGCCCGGTCCCACTTCAAGGATCGTCGTGCTGAGCAGGCTTTGGTCAATCACGTCGCCGCGGTAGCCGCCGATCTCGATTCGGTCTCCGATCGAGTAAAACTTGCCCGTCGCGCGCACCACCGAGCCGCTGACACATTGAATCAGCTCCTTTGTGGCGATCACGAACGCGACGGCCAGCGCAACCACCGAAACGGCGAACGGCCGCAGCGCTTCGGCCCAGATCGACCCCAGCCCCAGCACGAAGCCGATCAGCAGCCCATTGCGGATGTTGACCAGCCATTTCAGCCTCAGTTCCGGCTGTGCAACATTCCGCAGAACGGCCCGCCGCAGGACAAACCGAAGCAGCACGACAACCACGAGCAGAACGACCGACGCGACAGCATTGTGCTGCAGGGAGTTTTTGAGAAATTCATTGAAGTCCATGACGGGCTGGTTCAGTTTACTTCTTCGCCCTCCGGTACCGTTGCCAGGCGAGGAATCCGACGATCGTCTTTGCGTCAGCGATCCGGCCTGAGCGGATCATCGCATCAACCTCGCTCGGCGCGAACCAACGGCACGTGATCCGCTCATCTTCCATCGGCGACGCATCGCCCTCGACGAGATCGGTAGCCACAAAGATAGTCATCTTCTCGGCGACATAACCGGGACTGACAAAAACCGAAAGTAGTTTCTTCCAGCGGCGCGCGCGATAGCCGGTCTCCTCGGCGAGCTCTCTTCTGGCTGCAGCGAGTACCCTCTCGCCCTCGTCAACCCTGCCGGCCGGCAATTCCCAAAGCGAGTTCCCGGCTGGCAAACGGTATTGGCGCACGAGCAGAATCCGGTCCCTCTTATCGACCGGCATCATAACCGCCGACCCGCGGTGCTGTACGATCGCCCGGCGGATTTCGAATCCGTCCGGATCGACC
>DATIFQ010000174.1:0-3476 GCA_035455185.1 Bryobacteraceae bacterium
TAACGACGAGGCTGTTGAAGATGACGGTGAAGAGACTACCAAGGAAGTTTCCGCCATGGATGCCTTTCTCGCGTGCCCGGCGTCGCAGTTCTGGGGATACTACAAGTACGTGAACGAGGACTCTCCGTTCTCGACGCAGCAAGGCATCAAAGGCGCAGAGTTTGAGCGCGTGCTTGTTGTCCTAGACGATGATGAGGGTACCCACGTTCAATTCTCCTATGACAAATACTTGGGAATCAAACCGCTCTCAGACAGGGATGAGGCAAACAGGCGCGAGGGCAAAGAAACAGTTGTAGAGAGGACTAGGCGTCTCTTTTACGTTTGCTGTACACGCGCCATGAAGGATCTGATTGTCGTTCTCTTTACGGCGGATGTCGAAGCGGCGCGACGCCAGATCACGCAGCTGGGTCTTTTTCCGGCGCATACGATCCATCTGGAAGACGAGCTTGAGGCAAACTGATCTTTCGCACATCAGGGGGGACGTCAGGGGGGACGTTGGTTCTAAAGCGCATTGTGTTTCTGGGGTCCGGAGCAGTTCTGCCGCGTTCCGGAGGTCTGCATCCGACGGAACCCCCAGATTCCTCCCTCCTGCCCCCTGCTCACAACTGGGTGGTGTACAGCGTTCGGCTGAGCGTTCGATCCCGCCGCGGGCGGGACTCACGCCGAAGTCTCGCGGAGACGCCTCGTGCGCTCCACCCACCGCCCCTTCGATCCCGCTGCTCCTCAGGGGTCCGTCCCGCGGGTCCGCGGGATTCGGATTGTCGCGACTCCGGTCAGGGTGGCCATCTCCAATGACCGGCTGGTCAGCGTGGAGGCGGAGGAGTGGCGGTCCTGTTCGATCCTGCCCCTGGTGGGACTAACGGCAGGCTTCGTGGCCGCCTTCCGGCCGGGCGACATCCCAGCCCCTCGAGGGGCTCGGGGTGGGTTCCGCTACCGGACACCTCGTGATTTCGCCCTTGGCGAGCCGGTGGCCCCTCGGGTTGTCACCGGCCCTCCGGCGGGTCGGGTGACTCCCGGCTCCCGCGGGCGTCCCTGGCCTGTAGCCTCGCAAGCCTCTTCCCTCAGCCCCGCGGTTCGGATACAATCCCCGTAACTTGTAGCCCACCGGTTCAGTTCAACCCGTCTTACCCGCTGGACTCGCTCCCGCGGTCGCAGCTCGGTTCTACGTGGAGCTTGCCGGATAAGAGCCTATTCGTTGCGCGGCACGCAGGAAACAGGTGACGGCAGAGGTCTTTCGTGGTACGGAATGAGACGCGGAGGCAACGAGCCATGGCCCATGTTCGCGCCACGAAGCAGGACGGTTCTGAGCCTCACCTCGAGTCTTGGGTGCCCGAGGAACTGCGAATCCTTCCTGACCCGCAGACTGCCATTCCGGCCATCGCGAAGAACCTTCGTTTGATGAGCCTCATAGACAATGCTGTTCGGACAATTCCAACGAGACACCAGCTCTTTTTCCGCGACTCCCGGTTGCTCGACGACCTTGCGCCGGGTTCTATTCACCTCGCGCTTACTTCTCCGCCATATTGGACCCTCAAGGAATACCGCCATTCCGCCGGCCAACTTGGCGATGTGGCGGATTACGACACGTTTCTCTCCGAGCTCGACCAGGTATGGCAACACTGCTTTCACGCGCTCGTCCCTGGAGGCCGCCTGATCTGCGTGGTTGGGGATGTCTGCCTCTCTCGCCGCAAGAACGACGGCCGCCACACGGTGGTGCCCCTGCATGCGTCCATCCAGGAGCATTGCCGTCGGATCGGCTTTGACAACCTGGCCCCTATCATCTGGCACAAGATCGCGAACGCGGCCTACGAAGTGGAGAGTGGATCGGCGGGTTTCCTGGGGAAGCCCTACGAACCGAACGCTGTTATCAAGAACGACATCGAGTTCATTCTGATGCAACGGAAGCCGGGCGGCTACCGGAAGCCTTCTGTCCCCGTGCGAGTCCTGAGCGTCATCTCGACCGAGAACTACCAGCGCTGGTTTCAACAAATCTGGACGGGCTTGACCGGAGCCTCCACGCGTGAGCACCCCGCCCCCTTCCCTATCGAGTTGGCGGAACGGCTGATCCGGATGTTCAGCTTCGTCGGTGATACGGTCCTCGACCCGTTTATGGGGAGCGGCACCACGAATGTGGCAGCCGCGCGTTGTGGTCGCAACAGCCTTGGGTGTGAAGTTGACGAGCAGTACTTCGACCTAGCCGAGCGGCGCATCAGGGACGAAACCACAGGGCTTTTCACTTCCGTCCACATCGAGGCCCACAGACAATAGCGGTGCGCATTGCCTGAGACTAACGATCATCTTCTCAAGGAAGTCCAACGAGCCGTCCGCCACTTCTGGCGGACCCGCGAGCGCCAGGCAAAAGCCCAGGGTGGCAAGACTGGAGAGCGAGACCGCGGCGCCCGCAGTGCTGTCACAGGCGGAGCGCACCTCGACGGATTCGCCGATCTGATCCGGAACTTGGTTGTAGACGCTGGTGTCAGCAACACCGCTGTGCACCGGCGCAGTCGGGTTGAGCTGCCCGGCTACTACCGTGCGGAGAAGAAGTGGGACCTTGTCGTTGTGGTTGACGGTCGCCTGCTGGCAACGGTTGAGTTCAAGGCACAGGTGGGGCCGTCCTTCGGCAACAACTACAACAACCGAACTGAAGAGGCCCTTGGGAACGCCGCGGACTACTGGGCTGCTTTCCGCGAGGGCGCGTTCCGAGGCTCGCCGAGACCGTGGCTCGGATACATGATGCTCCTGGAGGAAACCTCCGGCTCCAAGCGTCCAGTGTCCGTCGCGGAGCCCCACTTCCCCGTGTTCGCCGAGTTCCGCAACGCCTCATACGCAAGGCGGTACGAGATCCTGCTCACGAAGATGGTGCGCGAGCGGCTCTACGATGCGGCGAGCCTCATCCTGTCTCCAAGCGATGCCGGGCGGAATGGAACGTTCGCGGAACCATGCTCGGAATTGAGGTTCGCCAATTTCGCGGAGAGCCTCGTGGCACGCGCCATTGCCTATTCCAGGACCCAGCGGTGACCGCGCGCTCCAGCAGTTCCCTTGAGCTCACGACGACGCCTCGGGCGCTCCACCCACCTCCTCTTCGATCCCGCCGCCCCGCAGGAGTCCGTCCGCCTCAGGCGTATTCGGACTTGCGGGACTCCGGACAGGGTGGCCGTCTCCAATGACCGGCCGGTCAGCGCGGATGCGGGGGAGGTCTGCGTCGCTTCGAATGGACTTAAAGGAGGTCGGTGGGGGGACTCCTCCTGAGAAAGCCAATGACCTGCCGCGTATCCTTTGGGTCGCCGCGCTGGTACGCGCGGAGGGACTTCGCATGTGTCCCCTCGTGCTCCCGCCGGCCCTCCGGTGGCTCGAACTGCCTCCGCAGGTCCTTGGGCCAGCCCCCTCTCCCGCCCACCGTTCCCCGAAGTGGGTGTGGGTTCCGACTTGACACTGCTTTTCCACCCATGGTATGCGTCCCGTGCTGGCGGCCTCCG
>DATIFQ010000175.1:0-2646 GCA_035455185.1 Bryobacteraceae bacterium
CTCGTGCCGGTTGCAGAAACATACAAGAGATAGTTTGGGCCGAATCGCGGCGAGAAACCCGTGCCCGTCGTCAGGGAGATGGGAGCGGCCGCCGGTACTTGCGTAGCTGAATCCGCGATCCGAAGGCGCCAAAGTGTTCTCTTCGGGCTGGCGAGCGTGACCACCAGACGGCGGCCATCAGCGCTGGCGGCCAGCGAGGTGTACCGGTCAAGGCCCGAAGACAGGCGGTGCGGAATGCGGCGCTCGACGTCCATGTTATAGAGCCACGGCCCCGAACCATCCGGATCGGTGGCGAGGTACAGCAGCGTTCGCCGCTCCAGCAGGACGGGATGACTCACCCGCCCGACGTGGGACGTAATCCGTTGCGGAGCTCCGCCGGTTGGCGGGATGCGCCAGATGTCCAGTTTGTCCGGAAGGGAGCCCTGGACGAAGTAGATAAACTTCCCGTCCGGCGACCATAAGGGAAAGTGAGAGTGAAGCCCGGCAGCGGCAGTGAAGATGGCCGGCTCCTGCGATCGGCCGATGCCGCGCGAGACGAACAAGGGGTCCCCGGGGCCGGGGGTATGGTACGTGAGCCGGGAGCCGTCGCTCGACCAGTCGAACTCGGCTGCGCCTTCAAGGTATGGCCTTGGCTGTCCGCCCAAAGTTGGCACTGCCCAGATACTGATATCGCCGGCTTTCGTGCCGTTTTCCTTGCGAGCCCAAAACGTGACCAGCGAGCCATCGGGCGAGAACCCAAGAGTGCGGACCGATGGGTTGACCAGTTCCGGGATGCTTCCGCGTGTCAAGTTGTGGAATTGTCCCGAACCGGCCTGCGTCACCCAGACGTCCATCGGTCCGTCGCGGTCCGACAGAAACGCTACGAACTGGCCGTCGCGTGATACCGCAGCAGCCTGCTCCACGCCGTCGAAGTCCGTGACCTTCTGAAAACGCGCCTCCGCAATCGGATTTCGCCAAAAGTATTCCGACTGCTGCAACCAGAGGCTCCCGCCAATGGCCAGGAGGGTCGCCGCTGCCAGCAGCACGGCGAACTTCCATCGGCTTGGAGAAGTCAGGGTCGCCGAGCGAGTCGGCAGCGCAGCCGGAGTGGGCAAGGGAGCGTTGCTGCCCTCATCCTGAGCTGTGCGAAGATTGCGACTGCGCGCCCAGGCGTCCAAGTCTGCCCGAAAGGCGTAGACCGAGCCCATGCGGTCGTGCTGATGCCGGTGAACGGGCATCCCCTCCCGCTTTTCCCAGCGCTGGACGGTGGTCACGTCGCGGTTGAGGTAGGCCGCAATTTCCTTCCACGAATCCAGCCGCTCTTCGGGCGTTCTCGGGGATGGCGGTGGGACACGGGCTGGCTCGCCCATTGCGCCCTCCTGATTTCCTCTTTCGGCAGTCCCCACTGATCCCAAATTGTACCCCCGCAGTCCACCCCCGCCAAGGCAAAGCACCGCATTTGACGGCAAGTCGCGGAAACGGCTGCAGTTCAGCACATTGCTGTTTGACTGCCCTCGCAACATGCCCGAACGTGTCGGCCACGTCCGCACTCCGCGGCAACAACAAGGATGGCAAGAGGAAAAGGAGTCTCGATATGCGACAAAGAGTGATGTGGGTGTTGTTGTTCAGTGCCGTGACCGTGGTCACGGTGCTCTACTTCGCACGAAACGTCTGGGCGACCCCTGCCAACGGGTTCGCGGCCACAACGCTCGCCCTCGGGCGGTTCGGCGAAATCGATGTCTTTAACCAGCTTCCGCAGGATGGCAACGTCTGGTTGTCTTTGCAGAAGACGAAGGCGGCATCAGACCTGTACGTGCAGAGCAATGTCTGGCAGCCGGGAGGAAGCACCGGCTGGCACACGCACCCCGGCCACAGCCTGATCATCGTCACCGCGGGAGCGGTGACGGCCTATGAAGGGAACGATCGCGATTGCAAGCCCAGTGTATACACGCAGGGCATGGGGTTCGTCGATCCTGGCGGTGACCACGTGCACATCCTCCGGAACGAAGGCATCGTAGAGGCACGCACGATAGCTGTCCAGCTCATTCCGGCAGGTGCGGTTCGTCGGTTTGACGCTCAAAGCCCGGGGTATTGCCCGTTCTGACGAGGACGGGCTGATTCGACGCTGCTCGCAAGGGATCCCTGGAGGTGGATCGGACCCGCGTCCAGGGATCGCTGTGTCCTCAGTGGCCAACATGCTGCAATCGTGCCGTTCTTACGAGCCCAACTTTGCCGACCCTGAATTTTCGCTCTCCTGGCAGCCGACTCGCGCCGAGATGTTTCCCGCCGGCGACACCGGTTACACGGTCGGCCGTTTTGAACTTCATGGCCGGGACGCCAAGAGCAACAAGGTGGTTCGCCACGGTACTTACCTGACCGTCTAGAGGATGCAGCCCGACGGCAGCTGGAAGGTGATCGCCGATGGCGGCGCCCCCGACGCGCAGTGACGTGTGCCGACACACGCGAGGGCGCGTGTGCCACACGCTGATTGCACATTCCCGTCGCCGGAAGCCTTTCCCAATCCTGCAACATCGCTTTCTTGTTCGTGTTTGCATTGCCGGATCTGCCCGCCGCCCGCCCTACAATTTGCCCAAGGAAGACCCTCCGATGGGCTTGAGAGTGGCGGTTGTGGCAGTGGCGTTGGCTGGGCTGGCGTGGGGCGGTGGC
>DATIFQ010000176.1:0-2766 GCA_035455185.1 Bryobacteraceae bacterium
CGCGGCTGGCGCATCCTGCAACCGTTCCAGGTGGGGCCGGCCGGCGAGTTTCGCGACGTGGTGGTCTATCTGGAGGGGATCGACAAGGGCAAGCCCTTCGCGGACGGGGCCGTGCCCCAGATCGAAGCGAAAGACTGCCTCTTCGTTCCGTTCACGACCGTCGTGCGGGACGATCAATCGGTGACGGTGGTCAACATGGACCCCGTCATGCACGACATCCAGGCCTATGAAACCTCGCATTTGGGGCCGCGCGTGCTGTTCAACGTGCCGCTGCCGATGAATCCGGCGCACCCCCGCAACCTCAAGGATCGCAGCGATGCCGGGCTGTACCACAAGCACATGGCCGGCGCGCCGATGAAGCAACTGGTGAACCTGAGCAAGAACCGCCGGATCTTCGTCATGCAGTGCGGGTTCCATGCGTACATGGAGAGCTGGGGTCTGGCCGTCACCAATCCGTACTTTGCCAAGACGGACGAGCAGGGGCGGTTCACCCTGACCGATGTGCCGCCGGGCACGTACAAGCTGGTCGTGTGGCATCCCTATGTCCGGAGCGCGATCGAGCAGAGCGTCACCATCGGCCCGAAGGGGACTGTGGAGGCCAATGTCGCGGTCCCGGCGCCGACGGGGCGGCTCTATGCCAACGAGGTGATGGATCATGCGTACGTCCGCTTTGGCGTGACCGAGGAGACCCAGAAAGAAATCGAGCCGATGGTCCACAAGCAGGCTCACTGAACCCGACGTGAGGCGGGTGCGCCGCGCCCAGCACCATGACGCGAGGACCCATATTGTGCGGGCGTTGTTTCGCCGGAACGGAAACTTGCAGACCGAAATGCCAGCCGCATGCTGATTCTGTTGTGGGTGCTTCTCGCCGGATATGCGGTTGGTATCATATTGCCGCTCATTCTGCGACGGCCGCAGCCACAGAGTCTCGCCGCCAGCATCTGTGCAATTGTGGCGACCGGTTCGGGCATTGCCCTGGGACTGCTCGGTCTCAGGGTTTCTGAACCGGTCACCTTCTCGCTCGGATCGACGATTCCCCTGCTCACCTTTGCGATTCGGCTCGACGCCCTCGCAGCGTTCTTTGTTTTAACCATCTCCCTCGTGGGCCTCGCCGCCTCGATCTACGCCATCGGGTATCTGCGGCACTTTCACGGACGCGTGTCGGTTGCCGCGCTGGGAGCGCTCTTCAATGCGTTCCTCTGCTCGATGACCCTGGTCGTCATCGCTGACAACGGATTTTTCTTCCTGATCGTCTGGGAACTGATGTCCCTGACCTCCTACTTTCTCGTCGTCACGGAGCATGAGAAAGCGGACGTGCGCTACGCAGGCTTCTTCTACCTGATCATGACGCATGTCGGCACGGCGTTTATCATTGTGGCGTTTCTCCTGTTCTTCCAACAGGGGGCGTCGTTCTCGTTCGACGCATTTCGTCACCCCGAGCAGCCGTTAGCGGAAAATCTGCGGACATTCGCGTTCCTGGCCGCTCTGATCGGCTTTGGCACCAAGGCGGGGGTCGTCCCGTTGCACGTGTGGCTCCCCTACGCCCATCCGGCGGCGCCGTCACATATTTCCGCCCTCATGTCCGGCGTGATGATCAAGACGGCCATCTACGGCCTGCTCCGGGTCACATTCGACTTTCTCGACGGACAGTTTCCCTGGTGGTGGGGCTTCGCAGTGCTCACCATCGGCGCGGTCTCCGCATTGCTGGGCGTGATGTATGCGCTGATGGAACATGACCTCAAGAGCCTGCTGGCGTATCACAGCGTCGAGAACATCGGGATCATTCTGCTCGGCATCGGCGCCGGCATGATCTTTCACGCCTATGGACTCAACGAGCTGGCCGCACTCGGATTAGTGGCGGGCCTGTATCACACGATCAACCATGCCATGTTCAAGGCCCTCCTGTTTCTCGGCGCAGGGTCGCTGCTCTATGCGACCCATACGCGCAACATGGAGGAATATGGCGGGTTGCTGCGCCGGATGCCCTGGACAGGATTCTGTTTTCTCATCGGCGCGGTCTCCATCTCGGCGCTTCCGCCCACGAACGGATTCGTCAGCGAATGGCTGGTCTTTCAGAGTCTCTTCTTAAGCTTTCAGGTGCCCTCGTTGCTGGTGAAGCTCATGCTCCCGCTCGCCGCCGCCATGTTGGCGCTCACCGGAGTGTTAGCCCTGGCCTGTTTCGCCAAGGCATTCGGCATTTCGTTCCTGGCGTTGCCCCGCAGCTCCCACGCACGTCACGCGGAAGAAGTGCCCTGGTCCATGCGCATCGGGATGGGCCTGCTCTCCGTCATCTGCATTCTCCTGGGACTGGCTCCCATGATCGTGGTGCCGATGTTGGACCGGATCACGTCCCCGATGGCCGGCGCCTCGATCGCGAACAAAATGCTGGCGCTCGATGGTTGGGCCCTGGCCCCCGTCAATGTGGAGTTTTCCAGTCTGTCAGCCCCGGTGCTCGCTCTCGCGCTTGTCGGGACGGCGGCAGTGGCCCTCGCCCTCGTCGCGCTGGCGGGCGGCTTTCGCGCGAAACGGTATTTCAAAACCTGGGGATGCGGCCTCAACCTGACGCCTCGCATGGAATACACGGCCACGGGGTTTGTGCAGCCGATCAAACGGGTGTTCAGCACAATCTACCAGCCGACAGTCAAACTCGAAACCGAGTTCCTTGAACAATCGAAGTATTTCGCCAAACATCGCCGTTTCGAATTTCACATCGAACCCGTATTTGAAACGTATCTCTATCGGCCGGTCGTCGCGTTCGTGTCCATG
>DATIFQ010000177.1:0-3494 GCA_035455185.1 Bryobacteraceae bacterium
AGCCTGGTCCTGGCGCGGTGCCAGGACCAGGCTGAACCGAAAACCGGGGTCACTTCTTCTTTCTGACTGCTTTCTTTGCTGCGGGAGCTTTTTTCACGGGAGCCGGCCATCCGCTAACTTTCGCCTTCTCCACGTCGAACGTCAGCATGAATGGGTCCTTCGAGAATTCGGCGGCGACTCCTTCGAACTCGATCTCGGTGCCGGGGTCCGCAGCCCCGGCCATCGCCTCATCGAGCTTCAGCGTGACCTCGGGCGTGGACGCGTCGCTGATCGCCAGAACCAGTTCCTTCGGGTTCTTGGCCGGAGCGTGAGACACGAGCTTGCCTTTGAACTTCGAGACGCCCGAAACGCCGCCCGGCAGCCCGGCGCCCTTCACTTGGCCTTCCCAGTACTGCGGACCGTTCGCTCCGGTGAGTTCCGAACGGACGTTCAGCCAGAGAGCCAGCATCGGGTTCGTTCGCTTGAGTTCCTCTTCCTTCTCCAGCGCAACCTCGTAAGAACTCTTGATCTTGAAGCCCTCCGGCGGCGTGGCGCTCGTCTTGGCAGCCTGACGAAGTGCATCGATGCCCTCGGCCGAACCGTGGTATGAGTTGTAGACCTTTTCGAAGTACTTGTTGATCTCGGCGCGGCCCTGAGCGCTCAATGCACCGGGACCCTCATACGTGGAGGCGCGGGCGAAGTGAAAGAGAGCCTCGGCCTGTTTCTCCGCCACTCTCTGGGACACCAGCACCGTGCCGAGCCAGTAGGAGACCTCCCCGGCATTCGGGTTGTCTTTCAGACTTTCTTTGAATTGTTTCTCGGCGGCGGCGTAATCCTTCCGTTGCATGGCGACCCAGCCGAGGGTTTTGTGCGCCAGTGACTCGCTATCGGTTCGCGCCTTCGTCCAGTCTGCCTCACTCGTAGCGGCAGGCTTTGCGCTGGCGGCGAACAGCGTGTCGATGCTGGAAAGCAGACTGTTGGCGGCCTTCTCTCCGGTGTCGAGGATATCGGGGGTGTTCTTCCCGAGTGTCGGCGTCAACACCAGCACCCACGAAAGCCCGCGGATGTTCTTCGGGTTGAGCGCGACCAGCTCCTTCGCGGTCTCGTACATGTCGGCCGCCCGGTTCAAACCCTGGTAGGTGAACAGGTAGAACTCCAGGCGCTCTTCCTTGAAGTCGGTGGCGGGGTACTTCTGCTTCCACTCGTTCAGAAGTTGGAGCTTCTTGTTGTTGTCGGCCTCTTTGCTAATAGCAACATAGAGGTCGTACTCTGCCCTGTCTTTCACGTTCTTCTTGACTTCCTGCCCCGACGCCCCGGGCGCCGCTATTAGGGCGACAAGCGCGACTAGGATCAAAGTTCTCGAGAGTCGTACCAGCACTCTGGCCTCCTGGACTGCCCTGTGAATTTCACATCCGCCGGGCTTTCGCGCCGGCAGCACCATCTCGATTATGTCTCCCATTGCACGCCGGAACCGTCCATCGCAAACGTGCAATTGCGGAGTATAGTCCGAATCGGGCATCGCCTGCAACCTTTAGATGCCGCTGAGTGAAAGAATGTTTCCATATCCGGCTGCCTCGTCTTGGGGGTGTGCTAGAATCCCCCTTTCCCATGCGCTACCTCGACCTTGGGGTTATTGTCGCCTACCTCATAGGAATCACCTGGTTCGGCGCGCATTTCCGTCACGGCCAGCGCACCCTTAAGGACTACTTCCTGGGCGGCCGGGTGGCTCCCTGGTGGGCTATTGCCTTCTCCATCGTCTCGGCTGAGACGAGCACCCTGACGGTCATCGGCACCCCCGCCCTCGCCTTCTCCGGAAACCTTGGCTTTCTTCAGGTTGTCTTCGGCTACCTGCTCGCGCGGGTTCTGATCTCGATCATATTCCTCCCGCACTATTTCCGGGGTGAAATGTACACAGCCTACGAGCTGATGCAGGTTCGTTTCGGACCACGCATCCGCAAGCTCACCGCCGGAACCTTCCTCGTTCTCCGCGCGCTTGCGGAAGGTGTCCGTGTCTTCGCGATCTCGATCGTTATCTCGATCATCCTCGGCACCGGCGAGTTTGTCTCGATCGTTCTGATCGTCTGCCTCACGTTGTTCTACACGTTCGAAGGCGGGATGACGGCGGTGATTTGGACCGATGTCGTCCAGATGGTGCTCTACATCGCCGGCGCTCTCGTCAGCTTCTTTGTAATTCTCGACAAGATTCCCGGGGGTTGGGACCACGTTTGGAGCGTGGCCTCGTCGGCCGGGAAGTTCCAGATCTTTGATTTCGGCTTTGACCTGTCTGGCGAGTTCTTCGCCCGCACTTATTCGTTCTGGGCCGGAATCCTCGGAGGGTGCTTCCTCACCACCGCTAGCCACGGCACGGAACAGCTCATGGTGCAGCGTCTGCTGTCCGCGCGGTCGCAGAACGAGAGCCGCATGGCCTTGCTCGGAAGCTGGGTCGTGATCTTTTTTCAGTTCAGCCTGTTCCTGGTCATCGGAGTTATCCTCTACGTCTTCTACCGGCAGTCTGGCTCACCCCCGCCACGGCCGGCCGACCGGATCTATCCTGAGTTTGTCTGGAATTACCTGCCGCCTGGCGTCTCCGGGCTCGTGATCGCGGCAATTCTCGCCGCCGCGATGTCCAACCTCAGCGCCGCGCTCAACTCCCTCGCTTCGACCAGCATCATGGACTTCTACAAGCCTATGGTTGCCCGCCGCGGAGGACTGGGCCATTCTGAAGCTCAATACCTTCGATTGGCGAGAGGAGCTACAGTCGGCTGGGGCGCCGTTCTGCTTCTTATTGGTTGGCTGGCTCGAAAGTGGGGCTCGGTGCTAGAGGCCGGTCTCTCGATCGCCTCTATCCTCTACGGTTCTCTCCTCGGAGTGTTCCTTTTGGGTTTGCTGACGAAACGGGTCGGAGAGAGAGCGGCGATCGCGGGCATGCTCGCCGGACTGATCACAATGTGGTACGTGCGGAGTTCCACCAATATTGCCTGGACGTGGTACGTGCTGATCGGCACGTCCGCGACGCTCGCGGTCGGTCTATTGTCGTCATTTCTCATCAGGGAGCAGCGGGATGCCTGAACGGGTCACGGAAGACGGGCTGCGGCGGGTCCTGGGCCTGCCCAGCGCCGTCGCGATTGTAGTCGGCACAGTCATCGGCAGCGGGATTTTTCTTGTACCGAAAGCGATGGTTCTGCATGTTGGCTCCACCAGGCTTGTTTTTGCGGTCTGGGTCGCCGGCGGCCTGCTGTCGCTCTTCGGAGCTTTAAGCTACGCGGAGCTGGCGGCGGCCCTTCCCGAAGCCGGCGGCGAGTACGTATACCTGCGTGAGGCGTACGGCCCCCTCTGGGGTTTCGTCTTTGGTTGGACCCAGACGTGGGTCGCAAAGAGCGGCTCGATTGCGACCTTGGCGACGGCTTTTTTCTACTATCTGGCCAATTTCCTGCCCGGTCTCGAGAAAACCCTTGCGCTCATTCCCTTGCCCGTCGGACCTGGGGGAGGTCCACTGGAGATCCGCTACGGCCAGT
>DATIFQ010000178.1:0-3817 GCA_035455185.1 Bryobacteraceae bacterium
TCAAAATTGAACATTACCCTTTCGGGGTTCGCGTTCTTGCCCTGGACTTTGTCATGCGGACCAAAGGTGATGAACCCCTTGCCGGCCATGAATCCGTAATATCCGCCTTCCGACCAGTCGGGGTCCTTCTGGAAAACCTTCTTGTAAAAATCCGCTAGTTTCTTGGGATCCCCGGAAAAAACCAGGATGGAATTGAATTCCAGCATGATCCTCGCCTCCTTTTCACGGCGATCGGTTTTCCTTTAGATGAGCGGTCCAACGAAAGGTTGGAGGCGGTCGAAGCTGGAGCGCGACCTCGTTAAGGAGCCGGCCATCTAAACATTTCGGAGGCGTATGTGCCGATCATCGCGACCATAGGCGGCATTGGCCTGATCGCAGTGGTCCTATGGGAGGGGTTCGAGACCATCGTCCTGCCGCGGCGTGTGACCCGCCGTTTCCGCCTCACTCGGTTTTTCTACCGGCGCACCTGGCGGCCATGGTCGAAGATGGTCGGCTCCGTCGTCCCGGGTAGATGGCAGGAAACCTGGCTGAGCGTGTTCGGCCCGCTGTCACTCCTCCTGCTCCTGAGCATCTGGGCCGGGGGGCTGATCACAGGCTTTGCCCTCCTCCACTGGGCAGCCGGCTCTGCCGTTCTGGCCCGGGAAGGGAGCTACGGATTTCTCACCGACCTGTACTTGAGCGGCACCACCTTCTTTACGCTCGGGATCGGGGACGTCGTCCCGCGGAGCGCCGTGGCGCGCATACTCGTGGTGATCGAATCGGGGATGGGGTTCGCGTTCCTCGCCCTGGTGATCGGCTACCTCCCGGCCCTCAATCAGTCCTTCGCCCGCCGCGAGGTGAGCATCTCGCTTCTGGATGCCCGCGCCGGCTCCCCTCCCACCGCCGCCGAGATGCTCCTCCGGCACGGCCACGAGCGGGGGATGGAGGCGCTCCGGCAACTCCTCCACGAATGGGAGCGTTGGTCGGCGGAGTTCCTCGAGGGGCACCTCTCCTATCCGGTCCTCGCGTATTTCCGTTCCCAGCACGACAACGAATCGTGGCTGGCGGCTTTGACGGCGATCCTCGACACCTGCGCACTGGTCATGGCCGGCCTGGAGGGGGCCTGCGAGCGCCAGGCGGAACTCACCTTCGCGATTGCCCGCCATGCCGTGGTCGACCTCTGCCTGGTCTTCAGGACCGGGCCGCGGGAGCCGAAACATGACCGCCTGCCGCCGGAAACGCTGGCCGAACTACGGGCCACCCTGGCGACATCGGGCATCAAGCTCCACGAGGGGGAAGCAGCCGACCTCAAGTTGGAGGAGCTAAGGGGGATGTACGAGCCGTATCTTTATGCCCTGTCCACGTACTTCCAGGTCGGCATACCACCCTGGATCGCTGTGGAAAGGAGACCGGACAACTGGCAGGGGAACATCTCGGCGGCGGAAGGCGCCGAGATGAATGCAGCCCGTGGAAGAGGAAAAGGGGACCATTTCTAAACAAACAGCTCATTTCGCGGAATTCTCCAGGTGTCCCCCGAACTGAAACCGCATTGCCGACAGCAGCTTGTCCTGGAAATCCGCCACCCCGCGCGAGGCGAATCGCTCCTCCACCTTCCGGAGGTCGGCTACTTCGGTCAGATCCGCCGCCAGTACCTCCGCCGATACCCCATGGTCTGCATGTTGCCCTATGTATTTAATGCGGTCTGGTTTGAGTTCGGCTCGCAGGGGCCTGCATCCGCTCCGATGCCCGCCGCTCCGCATCCTCACGGGCTCGACGTGATCCGATCACGCAGGAATCGCAAGGATGTCTGGAGGCGACGAACGCGCCTCTCGCCTCTTCCCGTGTCGGGGTCGTCCGTCGATCGAGGCATGCGACTGCGTCCCGTTCGTAATCGCACTGTGACATGGCATCTCCCTCCCATGCCGTATAGAGCGACCGATCCCGGATTCGGTTCCCTCGAATTTCTGCCTGCCTCCTCACCATGCTCGAGATGACTTGAAGTCACACGCTTCAGCCTCAAGTAGAGGGATTGGACGATCCCACTTTACAGGGAGAACCCGGGGAATCCTCCGAAGAACCACGGCATCCGAATATCTTATGACCGCATGTCGAATTCAGACGTCCTGGAACGACTAAGAGGCAGATGGACAATTCTGCAACCATTTAAAGGAGACCAAAGATGCGGCTCATGACCATCGTCAAGGCCGCCAGGGACTCGGAAGCCGACGTCATGCCTGAGGTAAAGCTCTTCGCCGAAATGGCGGCGTACCACGAGGAGCTGGCGAAAGCAGGCGCGAGGTAGGAGCGCGATGCCACGGGCCGGACGCAAAGAGTGGGTCGGGCTGGCGGTGATCGCGCTGCCGTGCATGCTCTATTCCATGGACCTGACGGTGCTGAACCTGGCAGTTCCATCGATCAGCGCGGAGCTTGCACCGAGCAGCGCCGAGCTGCTCTGGATCGTGGATATCTACGGATTCCTCGTCGCCGGATCGCTCATTACGATGGGCACGCTCGGCGACCGGATCGGCCGCCGCAAGCTGCTCCTGATCGGCGCGGCGGTGTTCGGCGCGGCCTCGGTGCTCGCCTCGTTCTCCACGAGCGCGCCGATGCTGATCGCCACCCGCGCCCTGCAGGGAGTCGCCGCGGCGACGCTGGCGCCGTCGACCCTGTCCCTGATCCGGAACATGTTCCACGATCCTAGGCAGCGCACGGTCGCCATCAGCGCGTGGATCATGAGCTTCTCGGCCGGGGCAGCGATCGGCCCCCTGATCGGGGGCGTGCTGCTCGAGCATTTCCGGTGGGGCTCGGTGTTCCTGATCAACGTTCCTGTGATGCTGCTGCTCCTCGCGATCGGCCCGGTCTTTCTTCCGGAGTTCCGGGATCCGGAGGCGGGCCGGCTCGACCCGGTGAGCGCCGTCCAATCGCTGGCGGCCGTCCTGACGGCGATCTACGGTCTTAAGCGCATCGCGGAGAACGGTTTCGGCTGGATCCCCCTCCTGTCGATCCTCTTGGGGATCGCGGTCGGCGTGGCGTTCGTGCGGCGCCAGCGAAGGCTTGCCGATCCGCTCATCGAGCTCAGGCTTTTCCGCATTCCCGCATTCAGCGCGGCGCTGGCCGTGAACATCCTCGCCTTCAACACGGCATTCGCCACGTTTCTCTTCATCGCGCAGTACCTCCAGTCGGTGCTGGGCCTGTCTCCGCTTGCGGCGGGCATGTGGGGGGTCCCCTCCGCGCTGGCGTTCGTCGTCGGCTCGATGCTTACGCCTGCGATCGTGGGCCGCTTCCAACCCGCGCACGTGGTCGCGGGCGGCATGGCGTTCTCCTCCGCCGGATTCTTTCTGCTCACGCTGGTAGATAATGTCGCGTCCGCGCTGCCGGTCCTGGTGGCCGGATCGGTCGTGTTCTCGCTCGGCATGTCCCCGGTGGTCGCGTTGACGACCGACATTGTCCTGGGGGCCGCCCCGCCGGAGCGCGCCGGCGCCGCGTCGGCGCTGTCGGAGACCAGCAGCGAGTTCGGCGGGGCACTGGGCATCGCGATATTGGGCAGCATCGTGACCGCGATCTATCGCGGCAAAGTAGCCGCCGCCCTGCCCGCAGGCATCTCCACGGAGGCAGCCGAGGCCGCTCGCAGCACGATCGGAGGGGCGGTTTCGGTTTCAGGACAACTGCCCGGCACGCTCGGGGCCGACCTCCTCGGATCCGCCCGGGAGGCGTTCGTACAGGCGTTCGGAACGACGGCCGCCATCAGCGCGGCGATAGCGATGGGGGTCGCGATCCTTGCCGCGACCCTTCTTCGGCAGCCCCGGGCGCATGCCGTGAAAGCATCCGCCCGGGAGCA
>DATIFQ010000179.1:0-8964 GCA_035455185.1 Bryobacteraceae bacterium
GCCTCTCTCGGTCGATGTACGCGCATTGTCGCGTGTCACAGTCCTTCAGTTAATATGAAACAGACGGGGCGATGACTCGGCGGAAACTGCTCTCTCTGGCGGCGCTCTCTGGCGCTTGGGCGCGCGCACAAGAATTCGGCGGGATGGCTTCACGGGGTGTGAAGCCGTTGCCCCGGCCCAAACCGTCTGGCTTGCCGTTTCACTGCCGCTTCACCGACGTCGCCACCCAGGCTGGTCTTAAGGACCCTGTCATCTATGGAGGCTTGAACTCTAACGCCTACATCATTGAAGCGATGGGCTCGGGAATAGCCTTCTTCGACTTCGATAACGACGGCTGGCTCGACGTTCTCGTGCTATCGGGGACACGCTGGGAAGGCACTCCTGGAGCCACGAATCGCCTTTACAAGAACAACCGCGATGGCACTTTTTCCGACGTCACCGAAAAGGCCGGCCTCACGCGCGCCGGCTGGGCCTACGGCGTCACAATCGGCGACTTCAACAACGACGGCTTCGAAGACGTGTTCCTGACCTACTGGGGACAAAACGTCCTGTATCGCAATAATGGCGACGGCACCTTCACCGACGTAACCAAACAAGCCGGCCTTCTCCAACCCTCCTCCCGATGGGGTTCCGGCTGCACCTGGATCGATTACGACCGCGACGGACTGCTGGACCTGTTCGTCTCCAACTACCTAGTCTTCGACCCGAAGACCGTCCCCGCCGCCGGCGTCAGCCCGAACTGCAATTTCAAGGGCATCCTAATCAACTGCGGTCCGCGCGGCCTCCGGCCGGAGACCTTCATGCTCTACCACAACAACGGCGACGGCACCTTCACCGATGTGACTGCCAAGTCCGGCGTGGGCAAGATCAAGGGTAGTTTCGGACTCACCGCCGTCGCAGCCGACTTCGACAATGATGGATGGCCCGACATCTTCGTCGCCGGCGATTCCACGCCCAGCCTTCTGTTCCGCAACAACCACGACGGTACTTTCACCGAAGAGGGACTGGAACGCGGCGTCGCCCTTAACGAGGACGGGCAGGAGCAGGCCGGCATGGGCATTGGCGTCGGGGATTTCGACCTCGATGGCAACCTCGACATTTTCAAGACCCACTTCACCGAGGACACGCCCGCCCTGTTCCGCAACAACGGTAAGGGCAATTACCGGGACGTCACCATCCGTTCGGGCCTCGGCGTCGAGACCCGCTTTGTAAGCTGGGGCACCGGCATCGAGGATCTCGACAACGACGGTGCGCCTGACATCTTCTGGGTCACCGGCAGCGTCTATCCCGAGGTGGGACTCAAGCACCCCGACTTCCCACACCGCACACCCCGTATTCTGTTCCGCAATCTCGGCAATGGAAAGTTCGAGCAGTTGTTCGACGAAGCCGGGCCAGACTTGAATGCGCCCCATGCAAGTCGCGGCGTGGCGTTCGGCGACTTCGACAATGACGGCGACCTCGACATCCTCATCATGAACCAGAACGAGCCGCCAACCCTGCTCCGCAACGACGTCACCGGCGACCACCACTGGCTGAAAGTGAAACTGATCGGTGTAAAGTCGAACCGCAGCGCCATCGGTGCGCAGGTGATCGCCGCCTACGGCGAGCGAAAACACGCGAAAGCCGTCACGGCCCAATCGGCTTACCTGTCGGTGAGCGACAGCCGGCTGCACTTCGGTCTCGGCCAGGAAAAGACCGCGGACCTCGAGATCCGCTGGCCCAACGGCAGCGTGGAGAAAGTTGCCGCAGTTTCGGCGGATCAGCTCGTCGTCATCAAGGAAGGCTCCGGCGTCGTGGACAAGCTCAAGTTCAGCACCGCGCTATCGTCCCGGCGCGAGCGACCCAAGCAGCCGTAACGCCGGCCGTGTATTGTACGTCCGCCGGTACTCTTCGAGCCTTGCGCTGCACGGATATCGCTCACCCTCCGCGAACGGATAACTCGACATCCCGTGGAACGGCAGCGGCTCGACCGTCTGCGACCAGGCCGTGTTCGCGTCTCTATCCTTCGCCCAGCCGCCCACCAAAAGTAGAAAATCCCGTTTCCAGCCGGCTGGAAGCGGTGGCAGATCATTCGTGGTAAACGACAGTGCCAGCTCATCCCCCGAACCCATCACCACCAGCCGGTCGTCCTCCTCGGATACCAGTTCCTCAACCGGACCGTACCGCGTGTAGTAACCGGGCGTTGGGTTCCACTGCGAGGCGAGCCGGACGTCATGATATTCGAACCGCTCCGGCTGCCTTCGCTCCGGATGCACGTAAACCTTCGAGAAACCGCGGAAACGGAGATCGGCCCGCTTCGCGTCGAGCGGCGTCAATCGCGCCTGCGGTGCCGCGCTGTCTTCGCTTAGAAAGATCTCGTCCCAATACACGCACATGTTCGTCACGATACGAACCTCTCGCGACCGCGACAGAAACTTTCCGCTGAGGTCGACCGCGACGGTCTTCGTCTTGCCGGACGGCATGCCCATGTCCTCGATCACCGTACGCCATTGGCCCGCTGTATCTTTCACCTGGAGGTAGGGTGGTGTAAGCCCTCTCCCGCCCTGCTGGGACTGTGCAAGGAACACGCTCCCGTCCGCCCAATCCACCCAGCCGTTCAGCACCAGCACCGCCCGGTTCGCCGGCGCTGCGCCACTGAAGTCGAGGTCGATCGCGTGCGTCTCAGCCGTGCCAGCATGGTCGCGCACGAACGTATCCGCGTACACCCCATCCCGCCTCGTGATCCGGCCGAGCACGTCTCTCCCGCGGTGGTCGCGCGCCGCACGCGGGTACACGCGCCGCTCCACGCCGAACAACCGGAACTCCGGATACGGCGGGCTCTTCCATTTCTCGTTCGAGTACACCTCGACCTGGGCAGAATGGTCCACCGCGATCAGTTGCACCTTGTCGAGATAGCTGACTTCGCTCAGTTCCTCGGTGACGCGGATCTCGTAACGGCCATCCTTCGGCACGAGCGATTCGCCCGGGATCTGAACGTACTCGTCATGATCGGTGGCGAAAAACCGGCCGTCTCCCGATCTCGCCCCAAGCGGTGCGACACCCAGCACATCGGTGATGAATTCGAAGCGCCGCCCGTTCCAGGTGAAGATCATCGGACAGGAGCCTGACAGCCGCGGCGCCTCGACAATGTCGAGGTAGCGTCCCGCCGCTTCGCCGGTCTGATTCTGCACGAGCCCGTTCGCCCATGTGATCCGTACAGTGTCGATCTTCGGATGGGACCGCAAGCCGAAGACGAGCGCCGAGCCGTCGTACATCTGTTTCTGATAGAGCGCGCCGCTCTTGATCTCGACTTCGGCAAAAACTGGAACCTTTAGGTTCTTCACGCCGGACAAGCGGATGCCCGCCCACTGCTGCGTCGTCGCGGTCTCATTCAGGTATAGCCGAACCGAGCCGTCCGCTCCGGCCGCTGCCACGTCAATCCGCCCATCGAGGTTGAAGTCCCCAGCGGCGAGCGCACTCGCATCCGTCAGCTTCCGCGCAGCCTCCGCCTCAAACTTCCCCACTCCGAGGTTTCGGAACACCGACCCGCCGGCGACAAGATCCGGCGCGGCCCGGTCCTCGAAATCCGCAAACCGCACCGGCCCACGGCCCGTAACCATCGCGATCGGGCTCTCGAACCTGCCGTTCCGGTTTCTCAGAAGCGTTACCCCTGCCCCTGACTGAAACACCAGGTCCATCGACCCGTCCAGGTCGATGTCAGCCTGCTGAAGCGAGGAAGCTCCCTTCGTGAGTCCCTCCAGCGGCGTCGCCTCATAGCGGCCAAGCAGACGGTCGTGGTAGAGCACGCCCTCACGGTCCGAGAACGAAACGGCAAGGTCAATCTCTCGGGTGTCGGGGACAAGGTGGATCACCGCGGCGTCAAGCGCCCGTCCGGCGACAAACGGAAAATCAGCCGTGCGGTCTGTAAAACCCGCCGGTCCCTGATTTCGCAACAGCACGGACTTGTCGCCGAGTAGCAGCAGGTCTAGATCGTAATCGTGATCGTAATCGAGCCAAACCGCCTTGCGAAACACGCCGGCCGCCAGCGGCGCCTCCGGCTTCCGAAATGTCCCCTTGTCGTTTCGGTACAAGAATGCGCCGGAGGAAGTGAGTACGCACAGATCGGGGAGTCCGTCGTTGTCTATATCGCCGGGCGCGGCCGACAGCACACCCCCTGCGGCGGCTAGACCACTCTCCGTCGCCAGGTCTGTGCCGCCGCGGTACAACTGGATGCCTCTAACCGACCAGACCAGCAAGTCCAGACGCTGCCCGCCGTCCGAGTGCAGTGACGCCATCCCGGCGGTCTTCGGGTCGGCGCCGCCTGCAAGCATCCGCTCGGCGAATTGCAGTTCACCCGCGGCGGGCACGGCCTCAGCCGCCGCGTCTGTCGGATCGTACACCTCGGCGTACCAGTTCCACTCCATGTCTTCCGACTCGTCGAAGCCGGCCTGTCTCTCCTTCGCCGCGCGGAACTCGGCCAGCGCTTTTTCCGCCTGCTCGGCTCGGTCCAGTTCCCGATACGTATTAAAGGTCTGGAACCGCGGCGCCACCAGGTCGGGATTCAGCTTGCTCGTAATCTCGAATTCGCGCAGCGCATCATCGACGCGGTCCTGAAGCTTGTAGATAAGGCCGAGGTTGTAGTGCGAGATCGGGTCGTCCGGCACGAGCCGCAACATTCCCTGAAACTGTTCCACCGCCTTGTCGTACTGCCGCAGCTTCTTGTACGCGATCGCGAGGTTGAACCACGTATGCGGGAGTTTCGGCTCCTGCTTCTGTGCTTTCTTGAGCTCGGCGACGCCTTCGAGAATGCTGTTCGTGCGCAGCAGTGCCAGCCCGTAGTTGACGCGCTCCCGGACCGATTCCGGCGCCAGTGCGAGCGCCTTGCGGAACTCATCAACCGACTGCGCCAGCGTCGTGGGGTTCTCGTAAAATGCCTTGCCAAGATTACGATGACGCCAGAGCTGCTCCTGGTTGACCTCGGCCCGGTCGGCACTCTGAAGAAGAACCACCGCCACGACAGCGACGGCGCAGAACGCTCCTACTCGCTGCAGGTTCCTGAATCTCAAAGGTGGCACAGGCTTCAGCCTGTGGACTCTGATTGCTTTCACCCGTTACCCTCGCCCCGCACCAGTCTAGCGAATGGTCACTCCACCTTGAGTGTCGGTCCCGCGGTGTCAATGGTCACCGTTCTCACGCGGCCTCCATGCCGGAACCGAACGGCGATGAAACTACCGCGCGAGACGTCCTCGGCCTGCTCCAGCTCCGGACGGTGTCCCGCCTTTGCCATCGCGAGAACCGCCACCGCGCGCACGGAGGTCTGCGGCTCCTTCGTTTCGGCCGAGAAGTGCCACTCGGGTTCCGGTTTCCCCATCTCGGGCGGGATCGTGTACTTGTCGGTCTGCTCGAACCGCAAGCCGCCCGGCGCCAGCACACGCCCCGCCAGCGCCGCATTTTCATACTCCAGGCTGATCGCTCCTGCCTCTTCGTTCATCGTAAACGGAGCCCGGCCGTGCAGCCAGACCTTCAGCGACACGGGCTGCTTCCCCTTCACCTCGTCGACCACCACCAGTACGTTCGGTTTCAGAAACACAAGGTGCCGGCGATACCGCTCGACGTTCGCTCCATAAGCTGTGCTGGCATCTCCCACTACGTAGTCGTACTGCCGCCCGGGGCGGAAGACGATCACTTCTCCCTTCCCCGCCGCGGTCTTCGGCTGGCCCTTTCCATCGATCTCGAGCGCGTTGTGCGCCTTTGTTGTCCAGTACCATTGCTCGCAAAACGGACTGCCGTACCACGGCCGAAGCCCCGTGTTGACAAGCAACGGCGAGCCGTAGGCGCCCAGCACGATGGCGTTCTGATCGGCGTGGCTGTGGCTGATATTGCCGAGCGGAGCGGCGCGCATCATCACCTGCACATCGTCCTTGCCATCCAGCAGGTTCGAGTGCAGCGCCGCCCAACCGGCCCCGCGGAACAATTTCGCAAACGGCCAGTCGGCCGGTCTTCTCGATTTCACAGGAGGCGGTTCCGTCCGCGCGGCGCGGATGAATCCGATCGGTCCGCTCGCGCCTTCTCCCTTGCCCCATGCCTCCGCATACCACTGCCATTCGGGGACCTGCCGCGCGCGTGCGAAGAACTGAACCACCGCCGCGGGCTCCGCATTTGGACGTCTCTCGGCAAAGTCGCCGAATCCCGTCAGCGCGCCCCCCGGCGGCGACACGTACATCGGAAAATGGCCCACGTTGCGGTAGAACGGCTTCTGGGTGCCGTCGACGCCGAGCGCGGCATTGAGCGCGTCCAGCCACCATGTGGACCGGTTTACGTAACTCGCCCAGTAGGAGTAGCCCTGCGCCCAGCCGCCGTCCTCATCGCCGAACGCCGGATACCATCCCCAGAAAATCGTCAGTGCGTAGTCCAACCACTTCTTCGCCTCCGGCACTTCGCCGTAGTACGCGATGGCCGCCTCGCCGAGGAAATGCCACATCCGGCCCGCGTGGCTGTTGTACGCCTTCTGTTCGTGGGGCTTGTCATGCAGCCAGTGGTAGGCCTCTTCGCCGCGCGCCAGCACCATCCGCCGCATCGTTTCGCGGTCGGCTTCGCTGAGCGCATCATACGCCCAGTCATACGCCCGTGACGTGAGGTACAGAATCGGCATGCCGGCTTCGTCGTTGACGTCCATACTGGTAGTGCCGAGCGGCTTCCACGACGCGATGTGAAGCAGCCACTTCCGCGCGCCCTCGCCGTAGCGAGGCTCGCCGGTCAGCATGTAGCAGAACGCGAGCGTCTCCGCCGCCTCCGACGCCTTGATCGCTTCAAGGAAATTGCGCCGCCACTCCTCGGCGTTCCACTTTCCGCCCGTCCACTCCGGCGGCTCGGGGATCAGTGGCATGCGGAGGGCATTCTCCGCCGCTTCGGCAAGCTGGTCCCAGCGCTGCTTGTGTCCGCCAAGACGCGCTTTGCGCAACTCGCCCACGCTCTCTGGCCGCAACAACAGCCGCGGATGCTGCTTCGGCATCCGCTCGCGGATCAGATCCTCGTCTGGACGCGGGAACGGCTGCGCGTCGCCCGCAATCGTGAAGCTCCGGGCGCGGCTCCAGTTTGACCGCGAGCCCTCCTTGTCGACGCAGGCATACCGCCACCACCACGTGCCGGAGTCGAGCGTCCGCGTGTGCGTGTAGAGCACGTACGGCGTCCGCGGGACTTCGATCACTCCGCGGCTGAACCCTTCGTCGCGCGCGAACTGGACCGCGTAGCCCTCCGCTCCCGGCTCCGGCAGCCACGCGAGTGCGGGCGGATTGGTCGCCACCGTCGCCCCCTCGCGCGGCAGATACCCGATGTCATCCTGCCCCGGCGGCCGGTCGGACACTCCCACCGCACCCGCCAGTAAACAAACCAGAAACACCGCAACAGCGCTCAGTCTCACCATGATCCGAACCCCGTCTTCGGAACCGCGACCACCAGCGAGCGGCCACTTCCACCCTTAAGGAACTGCGAGCGTAAGCGAGCGGTAGCGCCAGCGAGCGGCACGTCGCCCCCAAGGAACCGCGAGCGTGAGCGAGCGGCAGCGCCAGCGAGCGGCAACCGCTCCTCCTACCCCAACTCAAAACTCTGCCCGCGTTCCGGCATCACCGTCTCGAGCCCGTACTGCTGTTCCACCGCCTTGGCGAATGCCGCCGTCTGCGCAGGCTCTCCGTGGACCAGAAAGATCTTTTTCAATCCCGCCACCATCGGCTTCAGCCACAGAAGCAACTCCCGCTGATCCGCATGGCCGCTCAGCTCGTTCAGCTTCGCCACCTCGGCCCTCAGGCGCATCGGCTCTCCGAAAATCGGAACCTCTTGCATTTTGTCAACGATCTTCCGCCCGAGCGTATTTTCCGCCTGGAACCCGGTGATCAGCACCGTGTTGCGCGGGTCCTCGATGTTGTTTCTCAGATGATGCAGAATGCGGCCGGCCTCGCACATCCCCGACGCCGAGATGACCATGAACGGCCCGCGCAGATCGTTCAGCGTCTTCGATTCGCTCGCATCACGGACGTAACGGAGCGTCTGGAATCCAAACGGGTCCTCGCCTTCCAGCAGATATTGCCTCGTCTCCTCGTCGAAGCACTCTGAGTGCCTCTGGAAGATCTTGGTGGCGTCCACGGCCAGCGGGCTGTCCACGAATACCGGAATGCGCGGGATCTTCCTTGCGTTCGTCAGCTCGTGCAACAGCAGCACAAGCTGCTGCGTTCTTCCGACCGCGAACGACGGCACGATGATTTTCCCCCCGCGCGCCGCCGTCCGGTTGACGATCTCCGCCAGTTTCGCCGATACGGCGCCGAGTTCCTTGTGTAGCCGGTCGCCGTAAGTCGTCTCCATGATCAGGTAATCCACATTCTCCAGCGGATCCGGATCTCGGACGATCGCCTGCTTCGGACGTCCCACGTCTCCCGAGAATGCCAGCCGGATGCGCTTCCCGTTCTCGTGGTAATGCAGCAGTACCGCCGTCGAGCCGAGCATGTGTCCGGCGTTGTAGGACTCGTAGCTGAGCAGGTCGTCCAGCCGCGTCGGCGTGTACATCGGCACCTGGCGGAACTGCTTCAGCGCGCGCTCGGCGTCCTCGATTGTGTACAGCGGCTCCACCGGTCCGTTCGTGAGCTCCGGATCGAGCGCCTTCCGACGGTGGTGGCGCTTGTTTAGGTACGCCGCATCTTTCTCCTGGAGGTACGCCGAATCGCGCAACATGGCGTCGCACAGATCCGCCGTCGGCGGCGTGGCGTAGATCGGCCCTTCGAAGCCTTGCTTCACCAGGCTCGGCAGGTTGCCGCTATGATCGATGTGCGCATGGGAAAGGACGACTGCATCCACAGATTTCGGCGAGAACGGAAAACTCCGGTTGCGGTCGTTCGCATCCTTCCGCCGGCCCTGGTACAGGCCACAATCGAGCAGAAACCGCCTTCCGTTGACCTGCACCTCGTGCATCGATCCCGTGACCGTGCGTACGGCGCC
>DATIFQ010000180.1:0-5744 GCA_035455185.1 Bryobacteraceae bacterium
GGTCCGAGTGGCGGCGACAGGCGGCGAAGTAGTTTTCGAGCTCCTTCAGGCGCAATGGTCCGGCGTCCTGAGGGTGCCCGTCGCCGTGGAAGTCGTGGATATGCGCGATGTCGGCACCGAGCGCACGGATGGCCGGAATCCACGGCGCCTGCACGTCCAGGCTCTTGGCCTGCATGAGTTCCTCGGCGAAGGCGGTGTGGAAGTGCGTGACCATCGTCTTGCAGCCGGGCAGGGGCTTGTAGCGGTCGCCGCGGGTGTAGGAGAGCACGAAATCCCGCGTCTGCTCCGCATCGCCCGCGCCGAGGTAGAAATAAACGGGCATGCGCTGCCATGTGCCCGGAGGAGCGTTGTAGAGGGCAAAAACGCGCTCGACCCAGACGGGGTTGTAACCCTCATGGCTGTCCCCGTGCCGAACACCGAGAGAGAAGGACGAGTCGCCGTCCTTCCGGTACCAGACGAAGCCGAGATTGATCTCGAGCTGTCGCGCAAAGAAGAACTGGTGTGGAGGCGGAAAAACGGCGATGCTGCCGGCGGGACCTTCCGCGACGGCCACGCGGTTCCGCGCCCTGAGTGGCACGGGGCCTTCGTTTGCTGCACCGCCGAAAGCGTATGACTGCTCGTTGCCGCCTACATCGCGCCAGACCACACGGGAAAGCTGCGAGGTCTGGAACCCCTTGAGACCGCCGGCGTACTTGTAAGCCAGTGATGGCTCCTCCGTCTTCGCGATCGCCTCCTGCCGGAGAAGATTCGAGCCGCGGTAGACGGTGTACCGAAGGCTGCCTCCGAAAACGCCCATGGAGAGCCCCGGGAACGTGACTTCGATCCGGCTCCCCTCGGTACGGACCGCACAGCTTGTCGACTGGAACGCCGCAGTGAACGATCGGATCTCCTCGGGCCTGCGCGGCAGGTTCGGCTGGTCGCCCGTGCCGGGGATGCTGAGTGGCGCATCCCAGTAGACCCACCAGCGAAGCTCCTCCGGCAAGCCGTGACCGGTCCGGCGCAGGCCCGTGACGACGGAGTACTCCGGCGAGAGGTCTTTGCCGAGAACACTCCACTCGCCACCCCTTTTTCGGATGGTCAACTCGCGGATTACCGGCTTCGAGGCCTCAAGGCCGAAGCGGGCGCGGAGGGTGTCGCCACGTTCACCATCCCAAGTGACGAGCAACGAGCCTGCTGAGACTTCCGCTTGCAGTCCGGGCTGTGCGCGGTAACCGCTGAAATCACAAGACAAGGGTGCGGCAATTGCGGAAAAGGCGAGTATGAAGAAAACAGCAACCCGAGCGACCGTCATGGGCGAATTGTAACGGAAAAACCCGTGGCGATCTCGTTGCGGGCGGAGGCTGGGTTGGATATGCTGCTTGAGCCAAAGGAGCACCGATCATGTTCGATGTCACGAAAGCAGGGCTGACACGAAGGAAGCTGCTGCAAAGCGGGGCGGGGATGTCAGCCTTCGCATCCGCACTGAAGCTCATGGATGGTTCGCAGGGTGCCCAGCCGAAAGCAGCTCCGCCCGTGAACAAGAACTCGGCGCCGAGCGACCTGAAGATCACCGACATGCGGGCGTGTACGGTCGCCGCCAATTACGACTATCCGATCATCCGCATCGACACCAACCAGGGGGTGTATGGCTTGGGCGAGGTGTTCGCCGCGGGCGTGCGCGGTAGCGCGTTAATGCTTAAGGCTCACCTTGTCGGTAAGAATCCGCTTCAGATCAGCTCGATTCTGAGGGGTATTCGCAACTCGGCCGGCCAGAACTTCTGGAACACCGGCTATGGAGCAATCGACCTCGCGCTCCACGACATCGCGGGCAAGGTCTACGGCGTGCCGGTCTGGAGGCTGCTTGGAGAGAAGCTGCGGGACAAGGTTATCATCTATTGCGACACGACCGGCCACAAGGATGCGCAGGTTTACGCGAAGCGAGTCGCACTGCGCAAAGCCGCGGGGTTCAAGTTTTTCAAGATGGACCTTTACACAAGCCTGGTGAAGGGCCGCCCGGGCGCAGTCAACACCAGGGGCGTCGCGACCGAGAAGGGACTCGGCTACTTGTGCGAGCTTCTTGCCGCGGGCCGAGAAGTGATTGGATGGGAGACCCCGCTCGCGGCGGACCATTTCGGGCCCCTGAACGTTGACGATGCGATTCGCTACAGTCGCGCCTTCGAACCGTACACGCTGGCGTGGGCCGAGGACCTGATCCCGGAGTGCTGGCTGAACTGGCGCGGCTTCAAGGCGATCAAAGAAGCGACCACCACCCCGGTGCTTACCGGCGAACAGGGCTTCGGGCTTGCCGAGTGCTTCCGCAACCTGATCGACAACTACGCAGTGGATCTGATCCACCCGGATTACGTCGGATCGGGCGGACTGCTCGAGATCAAGAGGATTGCAGATTATGCGGCGGCGCACGGCATTCCAACGGTGATCCACCAACCTGGTTCTCCCGTCGGGCAGATTGCGATGACACATCTGGCGGCGGTGCTCACCAATTTCGTCGCGTGCGAGCACCACGCGGCTGACATGCCGTGGTGGAACGATCTCGTAACGGGATTGCCGAAGCCAATGATCAAGGACGGTTACGTGGAAGTGCCAGACAAGCCGGGACTGGGCGTGGAATTGAACGATGAGGTGGTCAAGAAACACCTCCGGGAGCCGGATTACTTCGGACCGACGCCACAGTTCGACGAAATGATTACGTCCGGGTGGCGGCGGACGGGCCCGTGGCCGCATTATGACGAGGAAGGGAAGTGGTGCAACTGCGTGACGTATTGAAGGGGAGGCCGGCATGAAGACCACAAGGCGTGAATTTCTGGTGGCGCTCGGCGTGGGCGCGGCCGTTAGGCTGTATGGCGTTGGCGGGAAGCCCATTCGGGGGGTGTTTCCGATCATGGCGACGCCATTCACGGAATCGAAAGCCGTGGATTTCGAAGATCTCGAGCATGAGGTGGACTTTCTCGACCGTTGCGGTGTCCATGGCATGGTCTGGCCCCAGCTCGCCAGCGAATATTGGCTGTTGACCAAAGAGGAGCGGTTCCGCGGGATGGAGTTGCTGGCAAAGGCGATACGCGGGCGGAGGCCGGCGCTGATCCTCGGCGTGCAGGGACCGGACACGGAGGCGATGCTCGAGTACGCGCGTCACGCGGAGAAACTCGAGCCGGACGGCATGATCGCCATCCCTCCGGCACAGGCGAAGACGCTCGACGACTTCCTCAACTACTACCGGGCGCTTGGGAAAGTGACGAAACGCCCGGTGTTCGTGCAGACGAGCGGCGGAGCGCAAGGGATCGAGCCGAAGGTGGAGTCGCTGGTCGAGCTGGCGCGGGAGTTTCCCAACGTTGCGTACGTGAAAGAGGAGTACTCGCCAATTATCGATCGGATGATCGCGCTGGCAAGACAGCGCCCACCGATCCGTGGCGTCTTCAGCGGCGCGCACGGCAAGGGCTGGACTTACGAGATGCGCCTGGGCTGCGACGGCACGTGCCCGGGCTCGCCGCTGGCGGACATCTACGTGAGGATCTGGGACCTTTATCAGGGCGGCGAGAAAGACAAAGCGCTCGACGTCTTCAGCAAGCTGCTGCTGGTGATCAATATCGAGCAACAGATTCCGGGCACGCTGGAATACGTGATGAAGCGGCGCGGTGTATTCAAGACAGCAGTTTCACGACGGCATGAGGTAAAGCTCACGCCGGAAGCTGTAGCGGAGATCGAGTACAACCTCGCGCCGCTCAAACCCTGGATGCGGGCTTAGCGGCGCGTCAGCGCCGACGCGGCCGGGGCTTCGCTATTATGTGGAATCTATGCGCGTATGGAGACGTGTGTTCGTACTGCTGGCGGTTGTCGCCGCCGCGGGGTTCTGTCAGGGGCTCGAGTATATCCGTGAACACTACACGAAGTACGAGTTCCGGATCGCGATGCGGGACGGAAAACGGCTGTTTACGGCTGTATTCGCACCGAAGGATACGTCCCAGCAGTATCCGATCCTGTTGCTTCGAACGCCATACGGCGTGGGACCGTACGGCGCGGACAACTACAAGAACTCTCTGGGTCCGTCGGAGAAGTTCGCCCGTGAAGGCTACATCGTGGCGTATCAGGACGTGCGCGGCAAACACGAGTCCGAGGGTGAGTTTGTCAACGTGCGGCCTCACATTCCGAACAAGCGCGGTCCACAGGACGTGGACGAGAGTTCCGATACGTTCGACACGGTTGACTGGCTGGTCAAGAACGTGCCCAACAACAACGGGCGTGTGGGAATCTGGGGCATCTCGTATCCCGGGTTCTACGCCGCGATGGGCGCCATCGACGCACACCCCGCCCTGAAGGCCGCATCGCCGCAGGCTCCGGTGACGGACTGGTTTATTGGCGACGACTTCCGGCACAATGGCGCCCTGTTTCTCTCTCACGCGTTCGCGTTCTTTGCCCGCTTCGGCCGCCCGAGGCCCGAGAAAGCGACGATTCCGGAGACTCCGTTTGAGCCCGGCACACCCGACGGCTACCAATTCTTCCTTGAGATGGGCCCGCTTTTCAACGCCGACGAGAGGCACTTCAAGGGCCGGATCGCATTCTGGCAGGAACTCCTTGGCCACGACACGTACGACGAGTACTGGAAGGCGCGGAGCATGCAGGCTCACCTCAAGAACATCAAGCCGGCGGTGCTTACCGTCGGAGGGTGGTTCGACGCTGAGGACGTCTGGGGTCCCCTCAATGTGTACAAAGCCATCGAGCAGTCCACGCCACGCGCCGTCAACATGCTGGTGATGGGTCCTTGGACGCACGGACAGTGGTCCTCGGGGACAAAAGACAAAGTGGGGGACATCGAGTTCCACACGAAGTCGGAAGCGTTTTTCCGCGACAACATCGAGTTCCGCTTCTTTGAGCGCTATCTGAAGGACAAGGGGGAGGGGTCGCTGCCGGAGGCGTACGTCTTCGAGACGGGACGCAACCAGTGGCGACGGCAGGACACATGGCCCCCGAAAGCGGCAATTTCGAAGACGCTCTACCTCCGGGAGGCCGGCCGTCTGGCCGGTGATGCGCCGCGGGAAACCGGCGCAGGCGTGTTCGACGAATACATCAGCGACCCGGCAAAGCCGGTGCCGGTGTCCGGCCGGATCCAGTTCGGAATGCCGGGCGACTATATGACACACGATCAGCGTTTCGCCTCGCGCCGGACCGATGTGCTCGTCTACCAGACCGAGCCGCTGGAAACCGACCTGACACTTGCCGGACCGGTGACCGCCAGCCTTCACGTCTCAACCACCGGTACCGATTCGGACTTTGTCGTGAAGCTGATTGACGTCTACCCGGCGGACTTTCCGGATCCGGATCCGAATCCGCGGGGCGTCCGCATGGGCGGCTATGAGCAACTTGTGCGCGGGGAACCGTTTCGCGGAAAGTTCCGCAATAGCTTTGAGAAACCCGAGCCGTTCCAGCCGGGCAAGCCGGTGAAGGTGGAATTCGTGATGCCGGACGTCTACCACACCTTCCGCAGCGGCCACCGGATGATGCTGCACGTGCAAAGCTCGTGGTTCCCGCTGGTGGACCGCAATCCGCAGAAGTTCATGCAGATCCATCTGGCGAAAGAGGCGGACTTCCAGAAGGCGACCCAGCGGGTCTACCGGTCGCGGGACTTGCCGTCGCTTGTTAAAATCATGACGCTTCCGTAGGTACTGACAGCTCGGTGGCGTTATGATGACCCCAAGGAGGGGACCTTGCGACGTCATGCACTGTTGAT
Organism: Bryobacteraceae bacterium; assembly: GCA_035455185.1. Lineage (GTDB taxonomy): Bacteria > Acidobacteriota > Terriglobia > Bryobacterales > Bryobacteraceae > JAEHDI01. The sequence continues at coordinate 5,720 of DATIFQ010000180.1, forward strand.
CCTGGCTGCGCTTGCCGGGTTGAGC
>DATIFQ010000181.1:0-2524 GCA_035455185.1 Bryobacteraceae bacterium
CCCGCGCCGACGAAGTGATCGAGTAGCAACCGATGTCCGCTATTGGCCCTTAGCCGACATTCCCGTTTGTAAAGCGGACATGACTATTTGCACTGCACATTTCCGCTTATGACCCAAAGCGGACATTTTGACGTGGGACCAACGTCCAACTCGATTACCGCCGGTTTTAGGTTCATCGTCACGGGCGAAAGCATTCACCTACATCGAATAGCATTTCCCTCGATCGAGGAGAATGATTATGTCCGCACAATCTTCATCAGCCATTCGCCGCAGCACCACCGCAGCAGAACCCGACGAGTTGGTTCCGTCGCGCTACTCGTTGCGGGTCGGCGAGATTGACGTAATGGTGGTGAGCGACGGGGTTCTGTTGCTGCCAGGCGCGATGTTGGGCCATAACGCCGACCCGGCCGTTCGGGCCGCCTGGCTGAACGACATGTTCCTGCCTCCGGACGTGTTCGAGTGGGCCCTCAACGCGGTCGTGGTGCGTAGCGGAAGCCGGACCGTACTCATCGACGCTGGGATAGGGGTGGACCCGGGCTTAAACTTGCCCCGGGCTGGGCGGTTGGTCCAGCGACTGGAGGCCGCCGGCATCGATCTCGCATCCGTGACCGACGTGGTGCTTACCCACATGCACATGGACCACATTGGCGGGCTGCTCGTCGATGGGGTGAAGGACCAGCTGCGTCCGGACCTGCGGATCCACCTGGCGGCCGCCGAGGCTGAGTTCTGGGCGTCGCCCGATTTCTCCCGCGTCTCCATGCCGCCGGGGTTTCCGGACGCGCTTCGGCGGACGGCCAAACGGTTCTTGAACGAGTACCGGAGTCAGATGCGGCCTTTCGAGAAAGAGTACGAGGTGGCGCCGGGGGTGGTCGTCCAACGCACCGGTGGCCACACTCCTGGGCACAGCGTAGTCCGCCTGGCGTCCGGTGGCGACCGGCTGACGTTCGCCGGCGACGCCGTGTTCCAGGTCGGGTTCGATCACCCGGACTGGTACAACGGCTTCGAACACGACCCCGAGGAGGCGGCTCGAGTCCGGGTCCGTCTTCTGCGGGAGTTGGCGGCGAACCGCGAGTCGCTCGTGGCCACTCACCTGTCGTTCCCGTCCGTGTGTCATGTGGCGGTCCACGGCGACGTCTTTCGTTGGGTACCGGGCCCCTGGGAGTATTGACCGCTTGTGGGGTTAGGGCCGAACCAGACGACCTGAACTATGTCCGCTATTGGCCCATAGCGAAAACGAGCTAGTGCACCGCACATGTCCGCTTTCGAGGGGTAAAGCAGACAGGACTACCAAACTTGTGCATGTCGGCGTCTGACGCCGATTTCCCCCGAGGAGATACCCATGCGTACGATTACCACCAAAGACGGCGTCGAGATCTTTTATAAGGACTGGGGCAAAGGGCAGCCCATCGTGTTCAGCCATGGCTGGCCGCTATCGGCCGATGACTGGGACGCGCAGATGATTTTTTTCCTCAAGCACGGCTATCGCGTCATAGCTCATGACCGCCGAGGTCATGGCCGGTCCGCCCAGGTAAGCGACGGTCACGACATGGATCACTATGCCGATGATCTGGCAGCGCTGACAGCGCATCTCGACCTGAAGAACGCAATTCACGTTGGCCATTCCACTGGCGGCGGCGAGGTCGCCCACTATCTGGGGCGGCACGGCGAAAGCCGGGTAGCGAAGGCGGTCCTAATCGATGCGGTGCCGCCGATCATGGTGAAGACGCCGGGCAATCCGGGCGGCCTGCCGATCGAGGTGTTCGACGGCTTGCGCAAAGCGCTCGCTGGCAACCGGGCGCAATTCTATCTCGATTTTGCGAGCGGTCCTTTCTATGGATTCAACCGGCCGGGTGCGAAACCAATGCCCGGCGTTATTCAGAACTGGTGGCGTCAGGGCATGATGGGCGGCATCAACGCGCACTACGACTGCATCAAGGCGTTCTCAGAGACCGACTTCACTGACGACCTTAAGAAGATCACGGTGCCCGTCCTTGTGATGCATGGCGATGACGACCAGATCGTTCCTTACGCCGACTCCGGACCATTGTCGGCCAGGTTACTAAAGAACGGGACGCTAAAGACCTACAAAGGCTTCCCGCACGGCTGCCCAACCACGCAGGCTGAGACGATAAATAATGACTTGCTTGCCTTCCTGCGTTCCGGGGTTGCGGCCAAGACCGCAGCGTAACTGTGACTGAAAGCCGAGGGGAGAAATAGACCGCTCCTCTCTCCTTTGCTCAGTTGGTTTGGCCCTTAGCCGACATTCCTAATTGCACCGCACATGTCCGCTTTCGGATGTAGAGCGGATATTGGATATTGGGCAGGACCCGCTCTAATCTCGCCTGGGTATCTGAAGCCCACGCTGCACGGCTGGTCTAGCAAGTCCACGATCAAGCCACGCAGGAACATGCTTTAATGAATCGAATGCGACGAGCTCGCGTGCGCCGTAGAAGCCGATGAGATTGCGTACCCACCCGAGCATCGAAACATCGGCGATCGTGTATTCGTCGGCCATGAACCACTG